>CAZSJF010000417.1:0-2384 GCA_964606705.1 uncultured Bacteroidales bacterium | reverse complement strand
TGTGTTGGGTGTGTTTGGTGGGTTTTTGTCTGTAAATACGGGACCATCTTTACATACAAAAACTTTTCCAACATTACATCTTCCGCATTTACCGAATCCGCATTTCATTCTGTTTTCAAGTGTTGTGTAAATATTTTCCGGTGCAAAGCCCAGTTTTTCCAATACAGGAAAGGTATATTTTATCATAACAGGAGGGCCGCATACGACAGCTACTGTATTTTCACATGAAGGGGTAATCTGAGCAAGCACTGCAGGGACAAATCCTGTTTTGCCTTTCCATTCAGGAGTTTCACCGCCCGGGTCAACAGTAGTATAAAGATTTACATCAGGCATATCTTCCCATATTTTTAGCTCATGTTTGTAAACCAGATCTGCCACCGTTTTTGCCCCGTAAATAATTGTAATGTCTTTATAATCATTTCTCAGGTCAAGGCAATTCCATATCACACTGCGCATAGGAGGCAGAGCAATACCACCTGCTATAAACAAAATGTTTTTGTTTTTCCATTCATCAACAGGGAAAAAGTTACCGTAAGGGCCACGAAAACCTATTATATCATCGGTTCCTTTTTTCGCCAGTGCTGTAGTTACTTTTCCGGTCTGGCGGAATGTACATTCTATATAATCTTTTCTTGTAGGTGACGAAGCTATACAAAAAGTACATTCACCTTCGCCGAAAGCCGAATATTCACCAAACTGCCCTGTTCTGAAAGAAAAATTATTACGGTCTTCCTCATTGACAAATTTAAGCCTGAACGTTTTCACCAAAGGAGCCTCAACAGTTTCCTTTTCAATACGCATCAGATAAGGTAAATATATATTCTCTTTATTCATCTTTTAATTTCTTTGCTATATTGATTAAATGTTCTTTTAAATTCATATCTGATGAACAGGCACGGGAACATCTTCCGCATCCAACACACCCTATAATTCTATTTTGTTCAGGGATATATGCAAATTTATGCATAACACGTTGTCTCCACCGCTGAAACTGTTTTTCTCTCGGATTATGCCCTGATGCATGTAAAGTAAATAATGAGAACCCGCAGGAATCCCAGCTGCGTTTACGCAGAGAATCATTCCCCGTCTTAACATCCTGAATATCAAAACATGCACAGGTAGGACATACATAGGCACATGCACCACAGCCTATACAACGCATAGATTGTTCTGTCCACATATCACTATCAAACTGTTTTCCGATTTTTTCAAGTATTATGTTAAGATCAAACTCAACAGGAACTTTGACAGCATATTTTTCTTTGTCAACTTCAGATGCCTGTTCAAAAAAATCAGGATATCTGGATACTATTTCTTTCCCTTTTTCCGTGATGATTTCTGCCAGATATAGTTCATCATCAAGCTTTGTTAGAAGAATGTCGCTTCCTGTTGTCCCACATGGAAATATATTTAATGAAGTACAGAAACACTTTGAATCAAATTTATTACAGCTTATACTTATAACAGTAGTTTTTTTCAGGCGGGCAAGAAAAATATTATCTTTAAAATCTCCGCTGAACAGGGAAGTAAGAATATCAAAACCTGCTGCATCACAGGGACGCGTGCCAAGCAAAACAATTTCAGAAATAGCATTTATATCTTTTTCTTTTAAAATAACATTTTCTCTTGAAGATTGTATCTCAAATAATGTTTCCGCCTTAGGAAAAAGAGCAAATTTAGCAGACTGTACAGTTGTAATATAATCATTACACATCTCGCTTAATGAAGATATTCCGGCAAAATCAATGATATCATTCTTCATCACAGGGGCAAAAACCTTCCGGTGTTCTTCATTCATCCTTTTTACCAGTTCTGCAAGCGAGTTCCGTTTAATAAGTTTTTTTTCAGTATTCATAATTTTACCTAATAAAATTTTCTTTATCGTCAGGATTAAAAGATGATAATGCAGAATCCTGTTTTGCATTTGTACCTGCAATGGTATTAAACTTTTCTTTTACAGTATTACTGCTTTTATATGTCAGCAGGTTTACAGGTATATTCAGTGCACATGCTCTGGCACATTCTCCGCAGCTGACACACCTGCCTGCAAGGTGCATAGCTCTCATCAGGTGCCATTCAAAATTACCCATCGGGCTGGCTTCATTAGTTATCAGCTGTGGCTGGTTATATTCAACCTGGCAATGCCCGCAATAACACATAGGACAAGCAGCACGGCATGCATAACACTTGACACATCTTGATAATTGTTCTGTCCAGTAATTCCATCGCTCTCCATGAGGCATATTTTCAAGTTTCTTAATCAGTTCTTTATCCTTCTCTGTCTGATCTGATAAAACAGAAGAAACATAATTTTCAACATCATTAAACTTTGAAAATTCAAGCAATTTGTTTTCAGAAAAACAAACCCAAACACACCCAACACA
>CAZSJF010000416.1:0-2385 GCA_964606705.1 uncultured Bacteroidales bacterium | reverse complement strand
TGTGTGGGTGTGTTTGGTGGTTGGTTTTTTTGATATTTATGCTGGTTTGAGTGGTTTAGTATCCGTAATTGTATCTAATTTACTTGCTTTTTGGCTTGGCTATGACAGAAATAAGATAATTCATGGCCTTTATGGATTTAATAATCTGCTGGTAGGATTGGGTTTAGGATTACATTTTGAGTTTAATTATGTTTTTTTGCTTATACTGATATTATCTTCTTTGTTCACTTTCTTTCTGACAGTCGCATTTGAAGGGATACTTGGAAAATATGCCCTGCCGTATCTCAGTATTCCTTTCCTGCTAGGGATATGGCTGTTAACCTTAGCTTGCAGGCAATTCGGTGCTTTGGGAGTGAGTGAAAGAGGAATATATATTATGAATGATTTATATGCACTTGGTGGAAATAAACTCGTTAACCTGTATAATTGGTGGAACAACCTGCCGATTATTCCTTCTGTTAAGATATATTTTATATCGTTAGGTGCTATTTTTTTTCAGTATAATGTTCTTGCAGGAATACTCATAGCCGCTGGAATTTTATATTATTCCCGTATAGCTTTTACCTTGTCATTACTGGGTTTTTATTCTGCCTATGTCTTTTATGCTCTTACCGGTACGGATATTACACATCTTAATTACACATATATTGGATTTAACTACATTCTGACAGCGATTGCTGTAGGTGGCTTTTTTCTTATACCATCAAGATCATCATATTTATGGGTGGTATTATTAACTCCTTTAGTGGCAATATTGACTATCAGTCTTTCTTCGGTGTTTGATATTTATCAGTTGTCTATATATTCTCTGCCGTTCAATATGGTGGTCTTAATGTTTATTTATATTTTAAAACTCAGGATTACAGGGAAACACGGACTGACAGAAGTTCCAGTACAGCATGGTTCGCCTGAAAAAAATCTGTATTCTTTTCAGAATAATAATTTAAGGTTTGCTGATGCTTTGTTATATATTCCTTTAAAATTGCCTTTTTGGGGTGAATGGATGGTTTATCAGGGGCACGATGGACAGTATACACACAAGGATGAATGGAAATATGCATGGGATTTTTTTATTAAGGATAATGAGGGAAAATCGTTTAAATTGCCCGGTAACAAACCAGAAGATTATTATTGTTATAACAAGACAGTTCTGTCTCCTGCAGACGGAATTGTGGAAGAAATATATGATAATGTTTTTGATAATGATATAGGAAATATTAATTTAAAAGATAACTGGGGAAATACAATCATAGTAAGGCATACAAATTATTTGTTTTCAAAAATGAGTCATCTGAAAGCTGGTTCTTTTAAAGTCAGCAAAGGTGAGTTTGTAAAACAGGGGCAGGTTTTGGCTTCGTGTGGCAATTCTGGCCGTTCCCCAGAACCCCATCTTCATTTTCAGTTTCAGACGACACCACATATAGATTCCAAGACAATAGATTATCCGATAAGTTCTTATATAGTTAATAAAAATAATGAACTTAAGTTAAAATCTTTCGGAAAACCGAAGGTAAATGAACTTGTGTCAAATACTGAAAATAATGGTCTGCTGAAAAATGCATTTAATTTCATCCCGGGCAGAAAAATAAAACTTGAAGTAACTAAAAATTCGGAAAAAGAATATATAGAGTGGGAAGTGTTTACAAATATGTTTAATCAATCATATATTTATTGTAAGAAAACCGAATCTGCCGCCTATTTCACACAGGATAATAACACACATTACTTTAAATATTTTGAAGGCGATAAATCTTCCGTGCTTTATTACTTTTTTCTGTCAGCTTTCAGGATAAACATGGGATTTTATAAAGATATTTCTGTTACTGATACATTTCCATTATATGTATTATTCAGCAAACCGAAATTGTTCCTTCAGGATTTCTTTGCACCTTTTTTTATTTTTTTTAAAGCTGAATATAGAGTTACATGTGAATCTATAGATGATGTTATTAGTCCGAATACTATTATCCTGTTATCAGAAGTAAAGACATATTATTTCAACAGAGAGCAGAAAAAAATAAAATTCAAATTGACTGTTAACAGACAGGGGTTGAATAAACTTGCAGTAGAGAGTATGAATAAAAATACAGAAATAAAATGCGTAGAATAGTTTACTTATTGATCTTTTTATCGTGTTGTAATACTGGATGGGCGCAGAACAGCGTTAATTATAAAACTGTTGATGAGGAAACATACCGTTTTTATATGAATGGCAATTGGAAAGATCTGATTAATTCAGGAAAAAATGCTTTAAAAAATAATATAGATTATTACTATTTAAGAATGCGTATTGGTATTGCATACTATGAAACTAAAAGATACATGCAGGCAGCAAAGCATTTTGAAAAAGCATAAAGGCGTCATCCTTTACGACCTGCGCAGTAG
>CAZSJF010000415.1:0-2386 GCA_964606705.1 uncultured Bacteroidales bacterium | reverse complement strand
AGTCACAGTAATTGTCTGAGTTGTTTCATCTGTTGACCAGAGATAATCACCGGATAATCCGAATTCTTCATCCAGGACAGAACTTCCGCAGGCAAGAGTGTCACCGGCAATACTGACTGTCGGGAGTGCATGAACTTCAAGTGTTGCAGCATCACTGGTATCAGAGCTTACCAGGTCGTACACGATGCATCTGTATTCGCCTGCCGTATCAACAGTAACAGGATCAATAGTCAATACATCTTCTGTAGCTCCAAGTATATCAACGCCATCTTTCTGCCACTGGTATGTGAATGGGCCATCACCTTCAGCCTCAACAGAAAAAACAGCAGAATCGCCCACGCATGCTTCAGCATCTTCGGGTTGTGCCGTTATATCTGCAACCAATGTATAATCAACTATCAGTCTTGTTATCTTGTCCGGATCAAGTGCATATTCCCTTGGGTAAAATATAATATAATCATTAAAAATATTTCCTGCCATAAGGCTATCGTTTTTATTAACTGCCGGAAAGGGTCCGGGACCATTGGTAGGATCGTCAGGATCTTTCATAAAAACAGAGCAATAATTATTTTCCGCAGTATAATCTACATTAAAAATATCAGACAGATCTGAGGATGTAGACCATCCAAGCACATTCCCAAAATTAATCAACTGATTAACAGTATCAGAACGTGGAATCTGTATAAGAACAGTCTGTGTATCTGCCTCTGTCCATGTCTGGCTGTGTATATTTGCAAAAAATATATCTCCATCCCATGCTAAACCTTTGTCATATATATATGCCTGAAGTTTGACGCTATTGATAAAATTGCCTGCAGGTACTGAAGAAATATCAAACTTTATAAAAGTATTTTTCCCCTCGCCACCACCATTAGTTACAATGTAAGCATCAGCAACAGGCTTTAATGTGTCGCTATGCTGTGCATAAACAAATGCAAAAGCTAAAAAACTCATAATTGTAAAAGTTAATTTTTTCATAATTTTCAAATTTTAGTTATTAATTCTTTTATTAAAAATAATCCTGTTTATTTTTTTCTTAATCTTGCTGAAGATGCCCCTCCTATTGAGAATTCCGGAGAAGAGAAAGACACCTTTTTACCGTCCAGAACGGAAAGAGCCTGTTCAATATCGGCAATTATATCGTCAGCATGTTCTCCGCCTACACAAAGCCTGATGAGATTTGAAGGTATCCCTGCTATTTTCCTGCCCTCCTCACCTTGCTGTGAATGTGTGGAAATAGCGGGTATTGTTGCAACCGATTTTATCCTTCCGAGGTCAGTGGCACGCCATATCCTCTGAAATGCATCAAACACATCCCTTGTTTTCTTAGCGCCGCCTTTAATCATAAATGACATAAGATGTCCGTACCTGTTCACTTTCTTGCCGTATATATCATCATATTCAGAATCTACAAGTACCAGGTATTTTTTTGCAAGTTTATGCAACGAATGAGATTCCAGTCCTAAATAATCAACCTGTTCAATATGCTTATTCTTTTCAAGAAACTTTGCAACCTGCATGGTATTTCTGCTGAACAGGTCAATCTTTGAACGGAGTGTCCGTATGTCATTAAGTGTTAGAACGGCGTTCATCGGGGAAATGTTAGGGCCATTGTCCCTGTTTGGCAAAAGCTTGATATAAGCTCCGAAATCAGCTTTCATTTCATCATTGTCAACATTGGAAATGATATTTTTCTTTGCAATGACAGCACCTGATATGCCAAAACCGCTTGACGTCATTGTTTTTGTCACCGACTGCACTACTATATCGGCACCATAAGCAAAAGGGCGGAGCAAAGCGGGAGTTGCCACAGTATTGTCAATGATCAGAGGCAGTTTATGTTTATGGGCAAGTTCTGCCACTTTTTCAAGGTCAAAAAATGCCTGAGAAGGATTGCTTGGCATTTCACCATACAAAAACCTTGTATTTTTATCAATCTTTGAAGCCCATTCATCAATATTATTGGAGTTGACAACTTTTCTCCATTCTATATTCCTGTCCTGCTGCTTTCTCATTGCGAACTGCTGGAAAGTACCTCCGTACACCTGGCATGTTGCAACAAAATTTATAGGTTTATTAGGATTTTTCTTATCCACAACAAGAAAAGGGTCAACAGCACTCTGTATGGCAGACATTCCCGAAGATGTCGCACAGCATGAAGTTTCAATGTCAACACCATATCCTTCAAGCAAAGCAAGGACTGCTTCAAGATAATACATGCTCGGGTTGGCAATCCTTGAATAGCACCATGTAGGTATCTGGTATGACAGGGCGGCTTCCATCTCATCGGAATCACGGTATGCCTGTGATGACGACATATATATGGGTTCAATAACAGAACCCTGGTTAAAGTCCAACGCCCCCAAAAACCAAACACACCCAACAC
>CAZSJF010000414.1:1143-2410 GCA_964606705.1 uncultured Bacteroidales bacterium | reverse complement strand
ATGGAAGAAAAAACGTTAAGCGAATTGCAGGAAGCGGGTTATGTGGGGCAGGATTGTAATCTGACAATCTCATTGTTTGAGTATGGACTTGCCTGTACAGACGTTGAGTATGCTGTCTGCCCCTATTGCTATGCTGACTATCCTGATGATCTGTTTGTTGACTACTACACAGACCCGACATCGTATTACTATGAACAAGACGGATATGCCTGTGAACAGCAAGCGGATGATACTGATGTATTCATCCTGCGAAGTCCGTTTTATACCCGATGTAAGTTTTGTAGTCCTTGTGCGCCGGGGGCTGGATACATACTAGACAGTGCCGAAGATGGTATTTTTGCATATTGTTTCGGACATGATTGGTTTGAATCCGGCCAGGCACCATACACAGTCTATTCAGTCGAAACCGGAGAAGTTGTTAAACCTTAAAAAATAAATTGGAGTGAGAAAAATGAGACAAACAAAAAAAGAAATAATGAACGGTGTTGAGGATGTTATAAACTCCTACGTAGTTGCGCCAAATACAGTCGAATATTTTAAAAGTGATGGCACAAGGTGCATTCGCTTTCATAACACTGATATTTTAACATTTACATCAAATGGAACAGTACGCTTGGATTCAGGCAACTGGCTTACCTACACTACAAAACGCCGCTTTAACAGATTTTTGCTGTGGTACGTTGAGGTCAAACAGCGGCAGGGTATTTGGTATTTACAATTTGATGACCAAGAATATATTTTCAAAGATGGGATGCGGATAAAAAATAATAAAATTTTCGGAGCGGAAAAATCTAGCCGAATAAAAGAAGTCGAAAAAAGAAAAAAACAGATTAAGGAATATGTGGACATGTATATGGAAGAATTGTTGGCAGGCAGGCTTTCGATGCCTTCTGCTGGTGATTGCTGGTATTGCGCTATCTTTGCACAAAACGGACATAAACCGAATACTGAACATTTAGTATCACATTTTAAGGAACGTTATTTCGTGCCGTCTTTGATGCTTCGTGCGATAGAAGCGTATCCAGTATCACGTAACGCAAAGTGTGTACTTAGCTCCCTGTTTCACGGCAAGTCTTCTGATATTACGTGTAATAGGGAGAATAGGGAGCTGCGAAAAGCTCTTTATCGTTATATTTGCAAGCAATTTGATATCGCAACATAACACAAAAAAGCCAGAAAGGATAAAAAACAGATGTTATACAGGTGTGCATGGTGCGGGCAAGATCTTAAAAAATTCTCGCTTACAGAAGTTTTAGGTGTTGAAATA
>CAZSJF010000414.1:0-1133 GCA_964606705.1 uncultured Bacteroidales bacterium | reverse complement strand
TGTGTTGGGTGTGTTTGGTGTGTTTTTGTATATTTCAACCTGTCAAATAGCGGCTGTTTTAATAGCGCAAATGAAGGAATGCAAACATGATAACATACGCGTTATGGCTGCAAGAATTAAAACAGCCGCTATTTGACAGGTTGAAATATCCAAAAGCGGACAATCCATTGATACACTGGACTATCAACTTTTGTGACGCTGTTTATCGCCCAGTGATTAAACGATATACTCCAGACCAACTGGAACAGATACAAAACCGTTGGAACGGAATGAGTTACAGGATGTCAGTGGATAGAGGGATTGTATATTATAACTACAGAAAATAAAAGCGAAAAGGAGTACGTATAATGAATAGCATAGTTAAACGGATCGAATATCGAGGCCATAACATTAATATTTACCATGATGATGACGTTGAAAGTCCCAGGGATTGGGACACGGCTGGAACAATAGCCTGTTTCAGTGTTCGTTATGCACTAGGTGATAAGCATAGTTATAATAATTCAGTGTCAGGGTTTTTATGTGCCCTGGTTGAAGAGACATGTAAAAAAGAAGAAATAGCTGCGGCACTGCTTAGTATGGGACAGGTATCAATGGATGATATTGATAAAATAAATACTGATCCATACTACTATATGCGATCCGTGGATTCAGCGCCTACGTTTTACCTATCTATTCTGGATAGACATGTGGTAATCCTGCCGATATTTTTGTATGATCATTCCGGCATTACAATCCGTACCAGCCCCTTTTCATGTTTGTGGGATTCAGGACAAGTTGGGTACATCTACATCACATATGAAAAAGCAAAACAAGAATATGGTTTCGAGACCATTGACCAAGGTGCAGTTGAAAAAATCAAGGCGTATTTAATCAATGAAGTAAATATATATGATCAGTACTTAACCGGTGATGTCTATTATTACACTGTAGAGCCGAAGGAGAATAATAAAATGCCCGGCTGTACTGATTCCTGTGGGGGGTTCTACGGCCATGATTTTGAAATGAATGGATTAATGGAATCTGCCCGGGATTGCATCGACTTTGCAATTGATGAATATAAAAAACAGACGTACATCAAACACAAAAGGAATAAAGAGGCTATTGCAGCGTTACGTTATGCCTGGACAGTT
>CAZSJF010000413.1:0-2435 GCA_964606705.1 uncultured Bacteroidales bacterium | reverse complement strand
GTGTTGGGTGTGTTTGGGTTTGTTTTGGTGAAGTAATAGAAGGCAATCTGGTTTGTTATGAAAAGGAAACAGGGAGGGCGGTAAAATCAGAATATAGCATAGATGGAAATGAGATACAATTTAAGTTACGGAATTATAATAAAAAAAATACGCTTGTTATCGACCCTCCTATGCATATTGTCTGGGCCACTTATTATGGCGGAAGTGACTGGGAAAATGTATCAGATATTACAACCGATATTTATGATAATGTGTTTGTCACAGGATGGACCTATTCGTCAGATTTCCCCCTTTATAATCCTGGTTCAGGGGCATATTATATGGATACATTATCAACACAGATACATATTTTTATTGTAAAATTCGATAATAATGGCATTGTGCAGTGGTCAACTTTTTATGGAGGGGGTAGTATTGATGAGGCTAATAGTATTGAGGCAGATGATATAGGAAATATTTATATAACAGGAAGTTCAATGTCTGACAACTTTCCCTGTTATGATATTGGCGGAGGCGCATACTACCAGCCTGTTTATGGCGGCGGTGGATCCAATTACAATGATGTGGTAATTTTAAAATTTGATAATAATGGCGTCAGACTGTGGGCTACATATTATGGGGGTAATAAAGAAGATGTTGCTGATTGTATTTCAAAAGATAACCTCGGAAATATATTTGTCACAGGATATTCTCAGGGTAATATGCCTGTATATGATCCGGGTGGCGGTGCTTTTTACCAGGCTAATGGTAATGGCAATCGGGATATTTTTATTCTGGAATTTACTGATAACGGGATTCGTAAATGGGCAACATACTATGGGGGCAGTGTTGGGGACTGCGGAACAGGCATAGCTGCTGATAATTCTGATAATATTTTTATTTCGTGTTATACTTCGTCAGGAAATATACCAACATATAATCCCGGAGGTTTAACTTATTTCCAAGGCACATTTGGAGGTGCTGTGGATGGTTTTATCCTTAAGTTTGATGCCAACAGAGCACGCCAGTGGGCTACTTATTACGGAGGAAGCGATTTCGAGGAAGCTTTGGCTCTTATTACAGATAATGCAGGAAATATTTTTGTAAGCGGAGGAACTGCATCAACAAATTTTCCTGTTTATGATCCGGGAACAGGTGCTTTCTTTCAGGGAACAAATGCAGGTTCGGGTGATTTATTTATTTTGAAATTTGATAATAATGGTGTCAGGCAATGGGCAACCCTTTATGGCGGATGGTATGACCAGTCTGGATTTTCAATGTTGCTTGACAATAATAATAATTTATACAGCGTAGGTATTTCAAGAAATGATGATTGCCCTACATATAGAGCGGACAGCTGTTATTTTATGCAGACAACATGCGGGAATATAGGCATATGGGCAGACGGATTTATTACAGAATTTGATAATTCACTTAAGTTAAAATGGGCTTCATTTTTTGGAGGAAATCATGTTGATATGTTTGAAGGCATAACTATGAATTCGGAAAATTGTTTTTACACAGCATTATATTCCCAGTCTGATGATTTATTAACTGTTGATATGGGCGGAGGAGCATATTTCCAGGGAAGTAATGCAGGAGGTGTGGATGTTTTTATTATGAAATTTTGTCCATGCTGCGTTATAACTGTTGACTTTCAGCCGCAGAATCATACAGTCTGTTCGGGTGATAGTGTTACATTTAATATAGGAGCAAGTTCAGACAGTATCATTAATTATCAGTGGTATTTTAATGGAAATATAATACCCGGGGCAGTGGATAGTTTTTATACAGTAAATCCTGTTACTCCTGCTGACACAGGCAGCTATTATTGTATAATCACAAACTATTGCGGAACGGACACAAGCGATATGGCAGAATTAAATACAGATATACCCACAGCCAATGCAGGCAGTGATGTCAGCATTTGCAGCGGAGATAACACAACCTTAAATGCGACAGGCGGCACATCATATCAATGGAATACAACAGAAACAACACAGGCAATAACAGTTAACCCTGCAATAACATCAACATATACGGTAACAGTGACAAATGCGACAGGCTGTACAGATATAAGCGAAGTTGTGGTTTCGGTGATTCCGGCCATTACAGCAGATGCAGGCAGTGACCAGATTATCTGTAATGGGTCAACAGCTACATTGACAGCCACTGGCGGAAATACATATGAATGGAACAATGGAAATACAAATGCATCTGTAACTGTAAATCCTGATATAACAACAACTTATACAGCGACAGTTTCAGATAATGGTAATTGCACCGAAACAGATGAGATTGTTATAACAGTGAATCCGGTGCCAACAGCAGATTTAGGTACAGATACATGTATTATGTTCGGGGTGTCATATAATCTTATTGTAGGATCAGGATTTGACAGTTATCTGTGGCAGGATGGCAGCAGCGGCAATATGCTTACAGTTAAAGATTCAGGG
>CAZSJF010000412.1:0-2442 GCA_964606705.1 uncultured Bacteroidales bacterium | reverse complement strand
TGTGTTGGGTGTGTTTGGTGGTGTTTGTAGTATCTTCCATTGTCAGGTAGATCACTCCGATACTATTTAGACTTGAAGCAATCCCCTTTTTGTCGCCAAGTTTTTCCCGTATTTTAAGTGACTGTATGTAATTGGTGATAGCATTTTCGTAATCGCCTTTTTTTTCATACACTCTGCCGATTGCATTTTGTGTCTCAGCGGTCTCGTTGTCTTTTCTTTGTTCTTTATATATCCCGAGCGCTTTTTCGTACAATGCAATGGATTTGGTAAAAACATTCTTTCTGGTATATATTTCACCCATTAGAATATATTGCAGGGCAAGTCCGTCAGGGAAGCTGAGGCTTTCGGCAAGTTCTATCCCTTTTTCAAGATAATAAATTGCACTGTCGGGATCTTCATAAATAAGTATAGATGCAAGTTCGTGATACCGGTTGACCTGGTTTGTATCAGGATTGCCTGAGTTTAATAGTTTAATAAGGCTGTCTGAAGGCAATTGGGAAAAAGATATCAGGCAGGATGCTAATAATACAGTTATTAATGATAATCTTTTCAAGACAAATTTAATTGCTCAAATATACTGGAAAAATTCGTAAAAAAAAAGCCGGACAAACCGGCTTTATAAAATTATTTTTTCATTTGGTCATATCCTGCTGTCGTTCTACGCTGAATTTTCCTGTATATGCACCACTAATACTGTCTACACAGTTAAATGTTCCTTCAATTAACTGACCTACAGCGCCAAAATGTGTAACTGTAATTGAGCCGGATTCAGACTGGAAGTGATTACCCCCTCCCTGCCCATTCGCATAAACAGCAGTGCCGTCAACTGTGTAAGTACCTGTTGATACACCGTTAAAATAAATTGAAACATGATCACCGCTGGTATTGTTATACAAATATATGGATGTAGTATTACCCATGTATACACCGCCTTCTTTAATATCCCAGGTATTATATGTTTCTGAATTTATTGTAATTTCATTAGGCCCGGTTACTATTGGAGGACAAAGTGTTATTTGCCCCATATCATACGGATAGGATGTGATACTGATATACTGGGATTCTGTTAATGCATTACCATTTGCAGTAACATAACCATACATAATTGCAGTTGTGATCGGGATACTGAAACATCCTCCTGCATCAGTCAGTGCGGAAGAAACAAAGCCGGTGCCGTTAAACATAACATAGCCCTGAACTCCCGAGCCGGTACAGTTTACAAGTTGTCCGTTTATATATGAAACAGAAGGAATAACAAAGTCGGGAGTGATTGTGAAAACTTCATCGTTTGCAAGCGGACCTACAGATACAGGTGTAATGTTTGTGCCCAGATATCCGGGTTTTACTCCAACCTTAACCAGCATTCCGGCAGGAACTTTCTGGGAGAAATATCCGTTTGCATCAGTAAAAACAATAGTACCGCCAACGATAACAGGAACATTGGCAACAGGGAGATTACCATCTGTGACATATCCGTTTATCACCGCGGGGTTACCGGTGCGTATCTGTTCACAACTCCAATATGAGAAATGCTGTGCTTCACCGACATATTTGTCACCCTGTTTTGCTGCAGAACCACCTACGCTGGTTATACCTCCAGAAAGATTAAAGTCCCACAGGTCAATTGTAGCAGGAGCATTTGTAATACCTGTCGGGATCTGGAAAGTTATCGTTGCACTTGATTTTACACCAGGGTTAAGATTCAGTTGTTCGCCGGCAGCGCCGTATATTTCAACAATAAGACCTGAAAAAGGCTCAATATAAACAGTATCAGTAGTTGTCTTTCCCAACATTAATCCGCCAAAAGCATACTTGCCATAATTGACATCTGTTGGGTCAAGAAAAGCTGCATAAACAGTAACGTTACCAGTATAAACAGCACTTGTGGATTCAACTACCCAGTTGTCGGCCGGGAATAAAATACTGCATCCGGTTGAACCTATATACAATGTATATACAGTTGATGAAGCGAAAGTAGTCTGAGCTGCATTTGACCAGGAATAAGGAATCAGAGTTACTTCAGACACATTATATTTTCCTGCTACAGGACGAAACGCGCGTGTTCCTTTAAAGTAGCTTGCTTTGGAGTATGTAATGACAAACATATCCAGCGGACTTGAATAACTGAGAATGCAATATGTCCCGTTAGCATCAGTAGTAGCGGTTTTGTTTCCGCATTTCACTTCAACACCAGGTAAGGGAGATCCATATGTATCAAGTACAACGCCGGAGATATTGACGGTAACAGATGTCGCCGGTCCGGTTGGTACAGGATCTTCAGTTTTGTCTTTTTTACAGGCACTGAATAATACTATGCCTGTTGCAATAATAACCAGAAATTTGAATGCTTTCATTGTTTTTATTTTTTTACAAAAATATGAAAAAAAGAATTACATATTAGTATTGTTTAAAAAAGTGCATAAAAGTTAATAAGTGGCAGTG
>CAZSJF010000411.1:0-2454 GCA_964606705.1 uncultured Bacteroidales bacterium | reverse complement strand
ATGCTGCTGGTTTATTTCTGAATTATTCTGGTTATAAATCTCTTTTCTAATATTTTTTAAATAAGATATTAATAAAATTGAACCACTGATAATAAATGGGGAGCCTATTATTAATGGAACTAAGATGACTCCAATATAGTCTGAATTATTTGAAAAGGCCTCCTCTACACTAATATCTGATATAGCTAATATCATAGCAAAGAAAAAAACGAAACCAGTGATTCCGAATGCTAATAATATTAAACCATAAATTTTTATTGCTTTCATAAATTTTTATTTTTAGAATTTAAAGATACAAAATTTGTTCCAGAATAAAATGATACTCAACAAATCCTCGGCAACTGCTCACCTGCAAGCATATCAATAATTCTTTTGCCGCCAATGCCTGTGTCGAGCCAGCATCTGCCATGATGTTCATCAACAATTTCCCCAATGATCGAAGCTTCTTTTCCCAGAACATCTTTTTGTAATATTTTCAATACCTGCTCTGCATCTTTTTTGTCGGCGACCATAACTACTTTTCCTTCGTTTGCAACATATAAAGGGTCGAAACCGAGCATCTCACATATTCCTCTTACAGACTCTCTGACAGGGACGGAATTCTCATCTATCTTTATGCCGAATTTTTTATTTTCCGCAAGCTCGCACAAAACTGTGGCAACGCCTCCGCGTGTTGCATCCCGCATGAATTTAACAGACAAATCCGCATCCAGCACTTTTTTTATCATATTATTCAGACAGGCACAGTCGGACATGATATCCGTGCTGATATTAAGGTTATTCCTTTTGCTCATTATTGCCATTCCGTGGTCGCCTATGGTGCCGTTGATAATTATCTTATCGCCTTTTTTAATATTTCTGCCGGAGCTTATATGTTTGTTCTTTTCATTTAATGTTCCTATTCCTGTTGTAGTTATAAAAATTTTGTCACATTTTCCTTTATCAACAACCTTTGTATCTCCTGCAACGATTTTTACTCCCGCTTTTTTAGCCTCTTCGCTCATTGATATGACAATTCTTTCGAGAAGTTCCATTTCAAAGCCTTCTTCAATGATAAAGGAAGAACTGAGATACATTGGTTTTGCCCCTGAAACTGCAATATCGTTGACAGTGCCGCATACAGCTATTTTGCCTATATCTCCGCCCGGGAAAAAAACCGGGTCAACGACAAAAGAGTCTGTAGTGAAAGCAATATTCCTGCTTTCAATATCAAGCAAAGCAGAGTCGCCCTGTTTATTCAGTATTGTATTGTCAAAATATCTGACAAATATTTCACTTATCAGGTCATGCGACAGTTTTCCGCCGCTGCCGTGTCCTAAAAGAATCTGTTTACTCATCTCTGTTGTATCTGTAAAATGCATTACAAGCCCCTTCATGTGAAACCATGCAGGCACCGACAGGGTCAGCAGGAGTGCATGTTTTTGCAAACATTTTGCAATTTTTGGGTGATTTGAGCCCTTTCAGTATTTCCCCGCAGATGCACCCTTCATCCTCTTTTGTTTCTTCAACATCAACCCTGAACATTTCTTCCGCATCAAATTTTTTGTACCTGCCCTTCAGTTTTAATCCGCTGTCCTTTAAGATGCCAAGTCCCCGCCACCAGTCATCTCTGGGTTCAAAAACTTCGTTCATTATTTGTTTTGCCTTAACATTGCCGTCACGGTTTACAGCTCTTTTATACTGGATTTCAACTTCAGGGCTGTTGTTCTCTGATTGTTTTACAAGCATGAGAATGGACTGCAGGATGTCAACGGGTTCAAAACCGGATATTACACAGCCAACTCCGAATTTCTCCACAATTCCTTCATAAATAACGGAGCCTGTAATTGTACTGACATGTCCCGGTGCTATATACCCGTTTATTTTAACGCCTTCATCAACTAATGCAGCCAGGGCAGGGGGCATGAGCTTATGGGAACTGTAAAGGTAAAAATTGGATATATTCTCTTTTTCTGCAGTCAGAATGCCTGCCGCACTGCTGGGAGCAGTGGTCTCAAAACCTATTCCTAGAAATATGACCTTTTTGCCGGGGTTTTCCTTAGCTGTTTTTACTGCATCAAGTATGGAATATACGATACGAACATCAGCACCACTTGCTTTTTCTTTATCAAGTGAAGATGTGGAACCCGGAACTCTTATCAGGTCGCCGAAGGTGGTTATGATAACATTCTTAATACGTGAGTAAGCAACAGCCTGGTCGATGAATCTTCTGCTTGATACGCAAACGGGGCATCCCGGTCCGGAGAGAAGCTTAATATTCTCAGGCAGTAATGAAGGAATGCCGAACTTCTGTATGGCCATGGTATGGCCTCCGCACACTTCCATCAAAGCAATTTTTTTCTTTGAGATGCTCCTGATGCTTGCGGCAAGCTTTAAAACAAGTTCTTTATCCCTGTATTCGTCAATGTATTTCATTTGTATAAATAAAAACACAACCCAAACACACCCAACACA
>CAZSJF010000410.1:0-2461 GCA_964606705.1 uncultured Bacteroidales bacterium | reverse complement strand
GTTACCGGTAACATGATACCTGTCGCGTGTATCAGTAAAAGCAGTATCTAAAGCATTATTATAAAACAGATTTGTTGTCCACAAAGGGGTGCCTTCTGAACCGTGGCAATGAAAGCAGTCACCCCCCTGCTCTGTTGTAAACAAAACCAATCCGTTTCTCTCAGAGTCTGTAAGATCCAATTCTCCGCGTAAATATTTATCCATCTTGGAATCACTTGATACCAAAGTCCTGATAAACTGGGCTATTGCCTTACATATTCTTTCAATGGTAACTTCTTCCGTCCCGAAAGCTTTTTTAAACATAGGCGGGTATATATCAATACTCTGAATAAGCTGAACGGTTTTATCTATATTTCCGTGCATTTCATGCGGAGCCACTATTCCCATCCAGACAAGTGATTCGAGGTTACGGAGGTGGTATTGCGTCTCTGCCGGAACGCCGTAGGCAGCCGAACCTAAATTATTGTTATCCTTATTGATCAAGCCGTTCCATAAATATCCGTTATTATTCCATACAAGATTGATAAGCGGCAGCATGACATGTGGTGTAGGTTTTCCATCAGGAAATTCAGCACATTTCAACCCATGAGGAAAACCTCCCGGGTAATTCGGATTATTGACACCACATTCAAAAGAATTTTCCTGCAGATGGCATGAAGAACATGTCATAAGTGAATCCGGTTCTGTCCTGCCCGACAATCTTCCGTCATAAAATAAATATCTTCCCAGTTCAACTCCTTCAACAGTCATAGGATTATCGTCAGGAATATTCAGATTATCGGGGAAATACATGGGGATATCTATCTCATAAGGCGTGGCAGAAGATGGTGTATCTGTAACTGGTTGTTCTCTCTTGCAACTGTATAATAATGCTAAACCAATAAAAATTAAGATCAGACGATTATGCATAAAATGTATTAGAAGTTAAACCCGAAATTAAAGCCTATTCTGGGTTCAATACCACTGTATCCCTCATCCCAAACGGAATTATTGTAATGTGTATAATAATAACTATTACTGCCATCATCATATTTAACACTTAAGTTATTGTGTTCAAAGGTTCGTCTGATTCCTCCGCCTAAATACATATCTAAATACAGACGTTTTACAAAAATCAGCTCAAACCCTGCCATAATGCCCGTGCCATAAGCATTGTAATAATAATAATCCGTATAAGAATATGTAGTGTCAATATATACAGGATAGTCATAGTAATAATAAGGATAGGTATCCATACATTTTTCTTCCGAATACTTTGCAAAAATATAAGGAGCGAAGTACATTCTTTTGGATGTTTTCTTTTTATAAATATTGAACAAAAAACATTTGTACTGAAGTTCGGCTTTATAAGACTGAATTACCTGGTTTGTTGAGCTTTTATATTTAATGCTCATGTTAAAAACAATATTATTGTTTTCTTTTAAAACTCTCTCATAATTAAGCTGAAAAGTGCTGTTCATGAAAGTGAAAATATTAAAAGTCAGGACATTTTTGTATTCAAGCGGATTAAATCCTGATGATATTGAATCCTGAGTAAAACAATTATTTGTGACGCAAATCAAAATTAATAATGCTAATTTTTTCATAACTGAAATAAGATTTAATTTAAACTTTCAAATATACTAATTTATTTATATTATTGTATAACTTCAAAAATATCACCTGTTATAAACACATCATATCCGTTTTCTTTTGCCATCTGCATAGCCGGCTGGTTTTGCATAATACTTCCACCCCAGTAATTAAAATCAAAATCATTTGGTGTTTTAAACCAGCTGTCAATATTCATGATTATTTCTATTTCTTTTGTGGTATTTTTTTTAAGTGTAAATGAAGAGTTAGGAAGGCTTACAGTAAAGTAATTTTGTACAAAAGCATATATGGAATCCACACAATTAATGGCATTGCTTTTATATAACTGCCCTATTCCCATGTGAAAATTAAAATTCTCAATGACATCTGCAGTATCTTTCCACTTGCCGTTAAGCATCATGTAATGATACCCTCCGCCCAGTACTTCAGGCCAGCACATATTTGATTCAGGGGAATTTACAAACATGAAAGATGTATTTTTTTCAGCAGTAATGCCGAAAACAAAAGTAATGGAATCATAATCCCCTGCAGGAATATCATCATACACATCCCATGTTAGTGTTGAAGGAATGTCTATATTTACATAATCAATATCTTTTTTTTCAGAAATCATTGTATTTGTCCCGTCAGAATTATACAACGTAACATCCGAGATGAAATACATCAGCTGATTTATTTTATAAGGATTGCCTGCTGTATTTGTATATATCAAAGTATCTTCCTGTAGAGGTTCCCCGTTAACATAATGAGAGAATTTAAACCTGATATGGCCTGATTCTTCTGACAATATTGCTTTTTCTTTTTTACAGGAAATAAAGATAATCCCTAAGGAAAGCAGAACAACCAAAAACCCAAACACACCCAACAC
>CAZSJF010000409.1:0-2478 GCA_964606705.1 uncultured Bacteroidales bacterium | reverse complement strand
GGTTGGGTGTGTTTGGTTGTGTTTTGGCTAAGGCAAAGATAAAAATAAATTTATTAAATCTGCTATTTCCTGTATATTTGCCTTTTATTAAAAAATTAACGGTGTTATTAAAAAAAATATTTTCAAGAGCAGATGACTATTTATCATTGGTTAAATTTGCTCACACCATTTTTGCATTACCGTTTGCAGTTACCGGATTTTTTATAGCTGTATTTTACCGGCATTATCCCCTTGATTATCTTGTTTTACTTCTGATCCTGCTGTGTATGTTTTTTGCAAGAAACGCCGCTATGTCTTTCAACAGGTATATAGACAGGAAATACGACAAGATAAATCCGAGAACTTTTTTAAGAGAAATACCATCTGAAATAATAAAGCCAAAATCAGCGCTGATATTTGTAATACTGAACTCCATCCTATTCGTTCTGGCAACTTATTTTATCAACGATCTTTGTTTCTTTCTGTCACCTATAGCATTACTGGTGATCTTAGGATACAGCCTGACAAAAAGATTTACATATTTGTGCCATCTTATCTTAGGATTAGGATTATCTTTATCTCCTATAGGAGCTTATATTGCCGTTACAGGTAAATTTGACCTGTTCCCTGTTATTATTTCTCTGATAGTTTTATTTTGGGTAAGCGGATTTGACATAATATACGCCTTGCAGGACGAAGATTTTGATAAATCCAACAATTTAAGATCAATACCGGCATTATTAGGTAAAAAGAACGGGTTAGTCGTTTCAGTTGTACTGCACTTCATATCTGCCATCCTTGTAATTTTCACAGGTATTTATTGGCAATTAGGCTATTTATACTGGACAGGCACAGTAATATTTATCAGCCTGCTTGTTTATCAGCACTTAATAATTAAACATAATGACCTTAGCAGAGTGAATGTTGCATTTTTTACAACAAATGGCATCGGAAGTATCGTGTTTGCAGTGTTTATGATATTGGATATGTATCGTTGTTAATATTTTATCGCTACTGCAACAGCAATTACGGCAACAGCTATCAGTATAAATTTCAATATACCATTTCTTCCTGTATTAACTGAAGTTATAATATTTTCATCACGTATAAATTCTATTTTGTTGCCTCTTATATTATATCTCAACGGCAATTCAACAAAAGCATCTGTTTTTTCTCCGTTTTTTGTTGCCGGTTTCCAGTTCGGCATTTTCAGAAAAGCCTTCTTAAAAGCTTTGCCGGCATTAGTACTCTCATCAATATCAAGGGACAATAATTCACCCGTCTTGCTGACCGTAAATTTTATTACAGAATAACACTCATCGCTATAAAAAAAATTGTCGGTATTATCATTTATTGCAGAAACAAACACATTCTGTTCCAGAAAATCATACAGCGCTTTTTTGCCGCCGGGAAACTGAGGTTCCGTTATTTCTTCTGTCAGATATGTCTGATAATTTTCAGACTTTTCAACCTCATTACTGTCTGTTTTAGCAGAATCTACTCTGTCAATATGTATAATATTAACCTGGCCATAACAGCAAAAAGCAGACAGCACAAAAAATAAAAATACAGATTTTAAAACCATTTTATCCTGAAGTTATAAAAAATGATAATCTATAAACTATTATCCTCAGCAAACCATTCTGCAAAAGAACTACTTGTTTCCTGAAGTTTTAAACTATGCAGTTTCACACTTTCAGGGAGTAACTTCAATATTCTCCCTGCAAAATCTAACAAAAGATTTTCACAGGTAGGCTGATAGGGCAACAACACGAGGTTGTCAAACAATTGTTTGAATTTCTGCAGGTCTTTCAAAGGAATGTTTTTATTTACAACCAGTGAATGGTCAAATTTTTCAACGATGTTCTTTTTCACAATGGATTTCAGTATTGAAAAGTCAATCACCATGCCGTTTTTTTCGGAACCGGCATCATTTAAAGGCGTTCCTGCCACCGTTACAGACAATTTATAGGAATGTCCGTGTATATGCCGGCACGGGCCATTGTAACCGTGCAGGGCATGAGCCATTTCAAATTCAAATTTCTTTGTTATCCTTATTATCCGCACTTTATAAATTTTAATTCTCGAAATTAATAATATTTTACAATAAATAGTCCTATTTTTGCCATATATTTATTTTAAGTATGGTAAAAGGGCTTGACATACTTCCATTAAAAAAGTGGCTGAAGATTAAATCTGAACCTTTAATAATCAGCGGCCCCTGCAGTGCAGAATCAGAAAAACAAGTTATTGAGACTGCAAAAAAACTGTCAAAAATTCCTGAAGTAAAGATATTCAGGGCAGGGATATGGAAACCACGCACACATCCGCATTCATTTGAAGGAGCAGGAGATGCCGGGCTTAAATGGCTAAGCAATGTCAAGAAGGAAACCGGACTTCTGACAACAGTAGAAGTTGCCAGTCCAAAGCATATTGAAAAATGTCTTAAGCATAATATTGACATATTATGGATAGGTGCAAGAACATCTGTAAGCCCTT
>CAZSJF010000408.1:0-2489 GCA_964606705.1 uncultured Bacteroidales bacterium | reverse complement strand
ACTAAAGGCATGCATGAAGAAAAGAAAGATAAAATACAAAAAGCAAGGCAGCGTGCGGAAAAGATACTGGGAGGTTTTTGCGGAACACACGGCATATGCGGAGCAGGTGTTGCAACAGGCATATTCATCAGCATCATAACAGGAGCAACGCCTATTTCACATAAGGAATGGCAGCTTGCAAATCTTATGTCATCACAAAGCTTAAAAGTAATAGCGATGAGCGGCGGGCCGAGATGCTGTAAAAGAGATTCGTTCCTGGCCATCTTTGAAGCAGGTAAATTCCTTAAAGAACATTTCGGAACAGATCTGAAAATGACAAAAGATATAAAGTGTGAATTCAGCGAATTTAATAATGAATGCCTGAAAAACAAGTGTAGATTTTATTATCCATAAAATAATCTGTGAAAATCTGTGTTAATCTTGTGGTACAAAAAAAACAATTCACCACAGATAGCCACAGATAAACACAGATAAAATAAAAACAGATTATCATGAATGCAATGCCTCTTGTAATCGGTGCTTTGGCGGTATTTGCACTTGCATACAGATTTTACTACAGCTTTATCGCCACCCGTGTCATCATGCTGAATGACAGTATTGCCACGCCTTCCGGAAGAATGTATGACGGGCAGAATTATTATCCCATAAGCAAATGGGTTTTGTTCGGGCATCATTTTGCAGCTATTGCAGGGGCAGGGCCTCTTGTTGGGCCTGTGCTCGCGGCACAATTCGGATATTTTCCCGGCTTCCTCTGGATGCTCATAGGTGCTGTAATGGCCGGAGGCGTGCATGACATTATCATACTCACTGCATCTGTCAGGTATGACGGAAAGTCTCTTGCAGAGATAGCAAAAGCGGAAATAAATAAAACAAGCGGCATAGTGACTTCCATTGCAGTGCTTATAATCATCATAATCGCACTTGCAGGGCTGGGGCTTGTGGTGGTCAATGCCCTCAGCCAAAGCTCATGGGGAACATTTACTATTGCCATGACCATACCTATTGCAGTTTTTATGGGGCTATGGATGTTCCGCTTCAGAAAAGGAAAAACTGTGGAAGCTACAATCATTGGCGTCATTCTGCTTGTGCTGGCAGTCGTTTATGGAAAGTTTATACCTGAGTCATCAGTATCGTCATGGTTTACATACGACCATAAGACATTAACACTATTGCTTGCAGGTTATGGATTTATTGCTTCAGTACTGCCTGTATGGCTTCTGCTGTCGCCAAGGGATTATCTAAGTTCCATAATGAAAATAGCTGTGATCATAATGCTCGCCGTTGGGATAATCATTGTTGCGCCTGACCTCAAAATGCCTGCTTTCACAAAATTTTCTTTTGGCGGCGGGCCTGTCATCCCCGGCTCTTTATTTCCTTATCTTTTTATCACCATTGCCTGCGGTGCTATCTCAGGGTTTCATTCGCTGGTGAGTTCAGGAACCACTCCCAAAATGATAATGAAGGAATCGCATATCAAAGCAATAGCTGCAGGGTCCATGCTGACGGAAGGGATGGTAAGCATACTTGCCCTGATCGCTGCATCAAGCCTTTTCCCTCTGGATTATTTTACAATAAATGTCCCTGCCGAAAAACTGCAGGCGATCTTACCTCAGCTTCATTCAATGGGATTTACTGTATCAGACATCAAGAACCTTTCCGCAGCCGTTCAGGAAAATATTGCAGGAAGAACAGGCGGGGCAGTATCCCTTGCAGTGGGCATGGCACAGATATTCTCTTCCATACCCGGACTTACAAAACTTATGTCTTACTGGTATCACTTTGCAATAATGTTCGAGGCACTATTCATCCTCACCACCATTGATGCAGGCACGCGTGTGGGACGATTTATTTTACAGGAAACACTTGGAAAAGTTTACGCACCGTTTTCAAGAACCAACTGGCTGCCGGGCAACCTTCTTGCAAGTTTCTTAATTGTATTTTGCTGGGGTTATTTTATTTATACCGGAAGCATATCAACGATATGGCCTATGTTCGGTACGGCAAACCAGCTGCTTGCAACAATTGCCCTTGCCATAGGCACAACATATATAATCAACCACGGAAAAAGAAAATATGCATGGATCACAATCGTTCCAATGGCTTTTGTCGGTATTACGACAATCACTGCAGGCGTGAAAAATATTTCCGGCATATTCATACCGCAGATAATAAACCATACAGCCGTAGTTCAGGGATTTGTGAATTTGTCACTTACTTTTATCATACTGATATGTGCAATAATCATATTGTATAATTCTATAGAAAAATGGATGAAAACAAATGCCACTGGAAATATTAACAGTACTCCTGATAACTATTTTTTTGAAACCACAAAGGACACAAACTAATTCCACAAAGGGCACAAAGTTAAGAATCATAAACTCTTTGTGAACTTTGTGTATCCTTGTGACCTCTGTGGTTAAATTTTATCTTACTTTATTAAAATAATGAATTCAGTTTCTCAATAAAGGATGCATGAATATTTCTTT
>CAZSJF010000407.1:0-2491 GCA_964606705.1 uncultured Bacteroidales bacterium | reverse complement strand
TTCATAAACCCGCTGCGACCGATAATGAATTTACCCTTATTATGAAAGTTACCTGTTATAAATTTGTTGCTGTAAATAAAAAATAATTAATGTTTAACAATTAAAAAACTAAAAACAATGAAAACAACAAAAATTTTAATTTTAGCTATGCTTGCAATGTGCAGCATAAAATTATCTGCCGGTACAAACTTTGCATGGGCAAAACAAATGGGCGGAACTAATTCTGAAACAGGCAAAGATGTTATAGTGGATGGGGACAAAAATACATACACTATAGGTAATTTTACAGGTACTGTAGATTTTAATCCCGGAACAGGAGTTTATAATCTCACTTCAGCAGGTTTTAATGATATTTTTATCCAGAAACTTAATGCTTCAGGAAATTTTGTATGGGCAAAAAGAATAGGCTCTACCGGTTATGATAATGCATGTTCTATCGCTTTTTGTGATGGCGGTATTATTATAACGGGTTCTTTTGAAGGTACTGTGGATTTTGATCCGTACACCGGTGTATACAATCTTACTTCCGCAGGTGGATATGATGCATTTATTCTTAAATTGAATTCATCAGGAAGTTTTTGTTGGGCAAAAAAAGCAGGAGGAACAGGAATGGATGTAGCCACGTCTTCCGTTCGGGAAGGGTATCCTGATTATACAGGAGCTATATACATTACAGGTTATTTCAGCAGCACTGTAGATTTTAATCCGGGTACCGGTGTTTATAATCTTTCTTCAGCAGGGGGATTTGATATTTTTGTTTTAAAACTTGATGCTTCAGGTAATTTCACATGGGCAAGGAGAATTGGCAGTACAGGGGATGACGTTGCAAATGATATAGATTATGGATATGAACACTTGTATTATTTGGCTTACTGGAAATATCACAAAGAAATAATTTTAACAGGATACTTTAACGGAACTGTTGATTTTAACCCAGGTTCCGGAACAAATAATTATACTTCCGCAGGCGGACCTGATATTTTTGTTTTGTCCCTTGATCTTAATGCAAATTATCAATGGGCGTACAGAGTTGGGGGCACAGGCAGTGATGCAGGAAAATCTATTCACTTAATCAGCGGATGTGGTTGGGGTAATATAGGATGGTCCACCAATATGCTAATATGTTTAACAGGTTATTTTCAAAATACCGTTGATTTTAATTCAGGTACAGGAACTTACAATCTTACTTCTGCTGGGGGAAATGATATTTTTGTAATGAATACAGCCACTGAGGTTGGTAATGACTTATTCTTTGGGGCTATCAGAGTTGGAGGTACAGGTGATGATAAAGGGATTTCTATTTGTGGTGATGGTAATAGTAACTATGTAACAGGTTATTTTAATGGAACTGTTGACTTTGATCCGGGAACAGGCATTAAAAATATAACATCTAACGGTGGCAGAGATATTTTTATTATAGAATGTTGTCCCGGATATGGAGCTATTTGGAATGTTTGCTGTATAGGCGGTACAGGGGATGATGAAGGTGAATGTGTAACAAAAGACGGTGGCAATATTTATACTACAGGTTCTTTTAGAAATTCAATTACAATCCCATTTGATGAATATTGTTATATTATGACTTCAAAAGGAGCCAGTGATGCTTACTTGTTTAAACTCAATTTTGACTATGGCCTAAATCTAAAAAAAGAAGAATTATCCGCTGTAAGCACTAATGATGATAATAATATCAACAAGGAAATGAGTTTAAATATTTACCCTAACCCCACTTCAGGCAACTTGACCATTGACCTTGGCACAGAACAGGAAAATGTTGAGGTAAAAATATTAAACATTTCAGGCCAGATTGTTTATAATCAAAAATATGAATCCACAGGGACAATAAATTATAACATTGAAGGCCCTGCAGGAATATATTTTGTAAATGTAATCTCCGGTGATGGCAAAATGCAAACGCGTAAGATTGTGAAACAATAGAGAAAACCAGATTATTAAAACCTGAAAAATGCCTGAGGAGATCCTCAGGCATTTTTTATTTTGCTTTACCAACCAGATAACATCCTGATAATAAACCGCTTCGCTGCAAAATTGTAAGAAATAATTATTCCGCAGAGGTTATAAATTACCGTTCCTGAACTGAAACTGACCGTTAGTAAACTGGTTATGACCGATAGTAAGTTTCCTCTTTATTATTAAGGTATACCGTTATATTTTTGTTAACATAAATTTATTTAACTCATGAAAACACAAAATAAAAACTTCAAAACAAAATTAACTGCAACATTAGCAATTTCTTTATTTTGCTTTTTAAATGCTTTCGCACAGGATTTAACATTAGTTAAAGGAGTTATAACGGATGCATCAACATTTGTTCCCATGGAAGTTCAGATAAAAGTTGTTGACCTTGCAAATAATGAGTTAATCGGCACATTTTCTTCAAACAGCAAAACAGGCAAATATCTGATATCGCTTCCTGCAGGTAAAAAGTATGGTATTGCATTTTCTTCCAAAACCAAACACACCCAACACA
>CAZSJF010000406.1:0-2508 GCA_964606705.1 uncultured Bacteroidales bacterium | reverse complement strand
GCCCCTGCCATACCTCAGTTATCTTATCAAGCCTGTCTTCAGGAGAAGGGTGGGTGCTTAAAAAAGAAGGAGGTGTAGGTAATCCTTCTATCTTTTCAAAGAAATCCCCTATCCCTCTTGAATCAATATCAGTGGCATAATTATATTTCACGGCAAATTCGTCAGCTTCATATTCATTATCCCTGCTGAAAGCCAAACTTGACAGTCCCTGTGCCAGTGCTGCAGCTATCTCTGCCATCTTGGAAGGATTGTCACCCAGTATTACTGAAAACAACATCTGTAAACCATAAGCCTTTGTCAGCTGGTCGGTACAATGCCGCCTTGCAGAATGGGCCATCTCATGGGCCATGACGCCTGAGAACTGCGATTCATCATCAAGAGTTTTGATTATCCCTGTATAAAAATACAGATAGCCGCCCGGCCCGGCAAAAGCATTTACAACAGTATCATTATGTATTATCCTCATCTGCCACGCAAATTCATCATCATAAGCAATTTGTCCGGTGTTCAGAAGCTGGTCCCTGAAACGGTATAAGTGGGCATAAGCTTCATGATAGGTTGCCGAATCAAGCAAAGGGTACTCCTGCGGGTTGGCAAGGATTTCCTGACTAAGCTGATAGCCAAGATCCTTGTCGTCCTGAATTGAAAATATGTTTATTGAATTATCCTTTTCAGCATCACCATCTTTTTTGCAGCTTATGTTTAATACTACTGCAAAACAAATTAATCCCGTGAGTAATCTGAATTTTTTCATAAAATCAAGTTTATCTGAATTTGTTCTTGCTAAAATAATAAAAAATTTGATTTTTTGATAACTAATCAGCAAATTAATATATAGTAATACTGATATTTATGCGCATTTTAACCGCAACGCAATGAACAAAGCCGTAAAATAAAACACTTTGCGAACTCGGCGTAATTTCTTTGCGAACATTGCGGTTATTTTTAATTCAATAATCCATAATTTATATCAACTGATTAGTTATGTTTTTTTAATATATTTGATACATCAAATATTTACTAATGAAAAAGTATGCATTTATATCCGCTATTATAATACTGGCATCCTGCAGCAGAAAATGTGAGACGCCTGCTGATTTCAGTTTCTTCCTGAATGAGAAATGTATGCTAGTCAATACCTGCCAGGATAATTCCATTGAAGGCAAATACCTGAAGGTAATATCAGTTGAAAAAAACAATTGCTTAATAACCAATATTCCTGACAATTTTTTTATTAATAACACCAACGCTGCAAACTGGGTTATCGGATGGGGAAATAACATTCCGCTATATGATGCCAGTTGTGAGAATATTAGAGCAATCAGATCTGTTGATTTAAAAACAAAGCAGATAGAAACCGGAGAATTGTTACGCGGTAAAGGCTTTCCTATGAAAGGCCAGAGAATTGTATTCTGGAACAGAAATCCATCGGGTTTTATAAAACAAACCAAATTTCCTGTAATAAATCCTCACAAATGGAAAGGCTTTTGCGGTGAAAGCTTAAGCTTCAGCTCAGTTGTTTATGATTCCCTGTTAAAAAAATGGGTAATGTTATTCAGCGAATGTGATACTGACCGAATCCAGATTTATATTGCACAATCAGATAATCTGATCAGCTGGTCGCCGGCAAACAATGGTGAACCAATACTGAAAGCCGTTGATTTCAAGAATACTCAATGGGGAGGTGCTGGGAAAAACGGTATTTTGACCCAGACTCCTTTTTTGTCAGACATTATTAGATTTCAGAGTAAATGGTATCTGTTCATGGATGGCTATGACAAAACAGGAAAAAGAAATATCGGTGTTGCTGTTTCTAAAAATTCAATTCTTGGACCGTATGAAATTATTTCAGAGCCGGTTATCACCCCGGGTAAAAAAGGGTCATGGAATGACAAAAGCTGTTTCTTCGGGAAAGTAGTTTTTTATAAAAACAGGTTTATAATGTTCTATGACGGAAAAGACATTAAAGGAAATGAATGTATCGGAATGGCTTATTCCACCGACCTTATAAACTGGACAAACTATGAAAACAATCCTGTTCTGGACCAGCATTACGGATGGAGAAGCAACACCGGATGCGCAGAGCCGTCCTACATAGAATGCAGAGGAGATAGCATATTCCTCATAGCAGCAGGTGCGAAAAAATTTAAAATGGGGCCGTTCCACCACTACATCACCCGCAGAATGTATATGGATGTCTCCGGAAATGTGGATGATGCACAGTTAGGCGTATTCCTGTCAACAGACGGCGGCAAAAGTTTTAAACCTCATCCCGATAATCCTGTTTTTGTAAACGATTATTCAGACCCTTATGAAAATGAACACATGGGAGGCAATTTTGAATTAATAAAAACAGACACTATGGATTTTATTTTTTATCAGGCTAAATCAAGTTTCGGAGGATCGAAATACAACATACATGTCAGGACAAAAAAATAACAGAATTTATTAAAAATTAATAATTTGATTTTATGTTTTCTAAAAAACACACCAAACACACCCAACACA
>CAZSJF010000405.1:0-2604 GCA_964606705.1 uncultured Bacteroidales bacterium | reverse complement strand
TGTGTTGGGTGTGTTTGGTGTTGGGGGTTGCATATTTTTCAAAATTTATTTTTTATAAGATATTCCGCAATCTGTATGGCATTAGTGGCAGCGCCTTTTCTTAAGTTGTCGGCAACAACCCACAGGTTCAGTGAATTCGGGTTGGAATCATCACGCCTTATGCGTCCCACAAAAACTTCATCTTTCCCTTTTGCATACAGTGGCATAGGGTATATTTTATTTACCGGATCATCCTGTACAATCACTCCCTTTGTTTCAGAGAGAATGTTTTTTATGTCTTTCAAATCGAAATCTTTTTCAAATTCAATATTCACGGCTTCGGAATGGCCTCCGGTAACAGGCACTCTCACCACTGTGGCAGTTATTTTGATATTGTTATTGGATAATATTTTCCGTGTTTCATTTACCAGTTTTATTTCTTCGCTGGTATATCCGTTTTCAAGAAAATCGCCGCCATGAGGAAATAAGTTCATGTCAATAGGGTAGGGGTACGCCTTTTCGCAGTCAAGCCCTTTTCTCTCACTTTCCAGCTGGTTTACTGCTTTGACGCCTGTACCTGTGACGGACTGGTATGTGGATACAACAAGCCTCCTGATATTGTATTTCCTGTGCAGGGGAGCCAGGACCATTACCATTTGTATTGTGGAACAATTCGGGTTTGCTATGATCTTGTTTTCTTTTTTCAGAATACCTGCGTTTATTTCGGGGACTATCAGAGGTATTTCGTCATACATGCGCCATGCGGAAGAGTTGTCTATGACAAAAGTCCCTGCTTCTGCAAATTTCGGTGCCCACTGCTTTGAAGCAGATGCACCTGCCGAGAATATCGCTATATGAGGCTTTTTGCTCACCGCCTCCTCAGCACTGATGATCTTATGTTTTTTCCCGTTAAATATTATTTCCTTTCCTACAGATTTGGCTGAAGCAACCGGATAAAACTCGGAAATGCTGAGCTTCCTTTCTTCAAGGACTTTGAGCATCACCTGCCCTACAAGGCCTGTGGCACCTACTACTGCTATTTTCATAGTTAATTGTTTTAAAGTTTTTTGCTTAAGCAAAAATAGTATATTTACAATTCAGTTTTAAATTATATATGCGAAAAATCAAAGCCGACTACATATTCCCCATATCTTCCCCGCCTGTAAAAGATGGTGTTGTAATAATTGATGATAAAGGAATTGTTGTTGATGTTTTATCGCCCTCTTCTGCAGATTATGGCTTGTCAGATGTTGAAATATATGAGGGTGTCATTTGCCCCGGATTCATAAATACCCATTGTCACCTGGAACTCAGTTATCTGAAAAACAAAATACCCGCCGGTGCAGGGATTGACAATTTTATCATTGAAGTTGAAAAACAAAAGAAGTCAGAGTCAGAGGAAGACAATATTGTTAAATCAATTATTGAAGCGGAAAATGAAATGCTCGGTAACGGCATTGTTGCTGTAGGTGATATTTCCAACACGGGCATTACTTTTCCGGTAAAGGCAAAAAGCAGGTTGCGATACCATACATTTATTGAAGTTTACGGCTCTGACCCTGTATATGCTGACGAAAGATTTGATAAAGCTTTGGAATTATACAGTGCGTTAAATGGAAATAACAGAAACAATGAAGCTTCCATAGTGCCGCATGCCGCATATTCCGTGTCAGAAAAACTTTTTGAAAAGATAAAACAGTTTGCCGGTAAAGATAAAGGGCTTTACAGCATCCACCATCAGGAATACATTGACGAAACAAGATATTTTTTTGATAAGTCAGGAGGAATTAAGAAAAGGGCAGATAAGATGGGTTTCGACATATCGTCATTTAAACCCACAGGATTAAGGCCTCTGGAATCGGTTTTTAAATACCTGCCGGATGACAGTAATATTCTGCTTGTACATAATATTTATGCAACAAAACAGGATATTGATTTTGCCTTACAGAATAATAAAAAGATCTGGTGGTGCCTCTGTCCAGATTCAAACCTGTTTATTGAAAATAAATTACCTGATATTGAATTGTTTTATAAAAATAATCTCAACATAACTTTAGGAACAGACAGCCTTGCTTCAAATACTGCTTTGTCTGTACTGGATGAGCTGAAAACAATCTCCGTGCATTGTTCTCATATTCCTTTAAATGACCTGCTGAAATGGGCAACGCTCAATGGTGCTGCGTTTCTGAATATTAACGATCATAATGGCTCGTTAGAAAAAGGAAAAAGGCCGGGCATTAATCTTATTGAAGGGATAAATCTTAAGGAATTAAAGTTGACTTCAGAGAGCAGGGTAAGAGTTATTGCCTGATCTTCGATATTTATGCATTTGAAAAAGATATATAGAGCATAAGAAATATTTATATCATACTTTTCTTTGTCTTGATACAAAGAAAAGTAACAAAAGAAAAATCAAGGCTTAATATGAAATTTGGACATTTCTAGTGCCTTGCTTTTTCCCGCAATCCAAACTTTCCTCACACATGCCAACGCTGACAAGGATTGCTTAGCTCAAAGCCATCACCAAAAGCTTCGGCAAGAACTGTTACCAAATTTCATATTTATGCCATCTTTTTTTTGCTTCTTTTTTGTGTGGCAGACAAAAAAGAAGAGGAATAAATGACT
>CAZSJF010000404.1:0-2604 GCA_964606705.1 uncultured Bacteroidales bacterium | reverse complement strand
TGTGTTGGGTGTGTTTGGTTTTGTGGTGCAAAGACGGCATGCCTGTTTTCAATAAAGTATCAGACAGTACCGAATTAAGCAACACAAGCTGGGTTACATATAATCTTAAACTTGAGGACGAATTTAAAGAACTGGCAAAAAAGAATTTTCTGGAAAAGCCAGGCATCTACTTCAACAACGTTTTTCAAAATATAATGACTTTCAATACAGGTATAAATTCAGTTTTTATAAAAATATTCAAATACATACAGGAACCCGGCAAAATATTCACCAAGCAGTGGCTGCAGGTCGGCAATCCGCAGGATTTTTATCCTTCCAAGGAATCCAATGCTTTCAGGGCATTTATAAACATCTTAATGATATTGAGTGCTTTGGGAATATACTATGCCATACGGAAGAAAGACAAAACCATTCTTGTTGCAGCCATGGTTTACCTGTGTTTCTGCATTGCCCACTCAATAACGTATATGGATATAATGTATTACTATCTAAAAATGCCTTTTCTGTTTATCTTTAGCGGATATTTTATTAAAAATCTCAAACCCTTTAAATCAAAATTCAATCCTGCAAATATCATAAACGGCTTTTTAATTATTTTTACAGCAGGATTAATATTAGCTATTCTTTTTTAAGATGAGTAAAAAACAAAAAAATAAAGATATACATAAACCTGTCAACACCGAGACAAGCAAGAACAATAGAGAGCAGAAGAAAAATATTTTTTACGTTTTTCTGATACTGGCATTATCATTTATTTCTTTTTATCCATGTATAAATAATGAATTCACAAACTGGGATGACGAATCATATATTACTGAAAACGTACATATCAGAGAGATTTCAAAAGAGAACACTATCAATTTATTCACCAAATTTTCAGAACAGACAGGAACTTATTTGCCTCTCAGTATTATGTCTTTCGGCTTGGATTACCATTTCTACAAGAACAACATATCACCTGACAAAGAAACCGTCAACAAACAGATAGATGCATCATACTTCCACATAACCAATCTGATATTACATCTCCTGAATATCGTGCTTATATTCGTACTTATTAACCTGCTGTTTAAAGACATCCGGATAACAATAATAACAACATTGTTCTGGAGTGTCCACACATTGCATGTGGAATCGGTGGCATGGGCTACTGAAAGAAAAAACGTATTATACACATTGTTTTTTCTTGCATCACTGATAAGTTATGTCAGATACACAAAAAAATATAAAGCAAAATATTACATCTTCGCCCTAATACTCTTCATCTTTTCTCTATTTTCAAAAGGGATGGCTGTATCTCTTTCTATATCGCTTATTGCGATAGATTTTCTTTCAGGCAGAAATTTACTAAGTAAAAAAGTCATACTGGAAAAAATACCGTTCATTATTTTATCTGCAATATTCGGAATAGTATCCATTATGGCCGCAAAGAAAACCTCATCAATAAGTGAAACTGACCCTTTTGTCATTTATGAACATGTTTTATTTGCATGCTTTGGTTTTGTCACATATATCCTGAAATTAATCTATCCCTTCAAGCTTTCAACATACTATCCTTATCCCAATACATACGGAGTCAATCTGCCATCGGAATACTGGTTTTATCCAATTGGCGTGATTATCATTATTTTAATATTTCTCTATTCCCTTAAACAACGCAGAAAAGAAATATCATTCGGAATATTATTCTTTACTATAAATGTTTTTATGGTTTTACAGCTTCTTCCTGCAGGGCCTAATATCATGTGTGACAGGTACAGCTACATACCTTCAATAGGTTTCTTTTTAATATTAGGATACGGATACAAAAAACTCACCGAAGCAAAACCAGACCTGAAAATGCTGTCAATAATCATACTGTCACTTTATGCGGCATTATTGTCATATACCACTTTCAACAGGTGTAAGGTATGGAAAAACAGCGAAACCCTGTGGACCGATGTGATGAAAAAATACCCCCAGGTTGATGTATCATATAAAAACAGGGGTAATTATTATGCCCGAGTTTTAAACGATTATGATAAAGCCTTAAAAGATTATGAAAAATTCTTCAGAATCAACAAAACAGATGCAGGTGCATATAGTAACAGAGGTAATATATACGGTTTACTGGGAAAATATGATTTAGCCATTACAGACTACTCACTGGCACTGAAAATAGACAAAAATAATCTTGATGCCTATGTAAACAGGGGTATTACTTATTCAAAAATGAAGCAATATGACAAAGCCCTCTCTGACTACAACTCCGCAATAAACATTAATCCGAACAAGATATCTGTTTATCAGAACAGGGCATATTGTTATCTTGAATCCGGGAGTTTTAATAAAGCCATTACAGAATATGACAATGTTATCAACTATTATGTCAATATACTTAAAACAGATGACCCGAATTTATACTTCCAGAGGGCAATTGCTTATTTCAATATAAAAAACTTTGCAAAAGCCGTGGAAGATTTCAGCAAAACCCTTGATATAGACCGGAATTTCAAAAACGGATATATATACCGCTCCCAGGCATACAAATCTATGGGGAATTACCGTTATGCACTTGATGATGCTATACAATCGCAAAACCAAACCCCAAACACACCCAACACA
>CAZSJF010000403.1:0-2613 GCA_964606705.1 uncultured Bacteroidales bacterium | reverse complement strand
TGAAAATGGCATTGCCTACAAATTTAATCCTGTTCATAAGTGCCGAGGAGTATGGGATGACCTTATTTAAAGCTAATCCTGCAATAAATGCTCCTATTATCGGCTCTAATCCGGATATTTCAGCTAAAAAAGCGGCAAAGAAAACTATTGACAATACAAAAATATAATGGGATGTCCTTTCACCTTCGAGCCTTTTGAAAAAATATCTTGCCATACGGGGCACAAGCAGGAACATGATTATATTTAAGATTATTAATGACAACACAAGCTGCACCCAGAATTCAGTAGTAAGGCCGCCTTTTACAGAGCCTTTGATAATGCTGAGTATTATCAGTACCGCTGTATCTGTCAGGATTGTCCCGCCAACTGTGATAGCTACAATCTTGTTTTTTGCAATCCCGAACTTTGTTACGATAGGGTAAGCAACAAGTGTATGCGTGGAAAACATGCTTGATATTAATATGCTTGCTATCATGTTGTAGTTTAACAGGTAATAGCAGACAGGAATACCTATTGAAAAAGGCAATATGAATGTCAGGATACCGAAAGTGAGGCTCTTGTATTTGTATTCTTTGAATTCATTCATGTCCAGGTTAAGCCCTGCAATGAACATGATGTAAAGCAGGCCTATTGTGGAGAACAGGTCAACGGCTGAATTTTTTTCAAGGATGTTGAATCCGTAAGGCCCGATAATTACCCCTGAAATGATAAGCCCTATGATTGACGGCGCCCTCAGCCTTTTCAGCAGGATGGGAGATAATAAAATGATAAGAAGAATCACGGAAAATATCAGAACAGGATTTGTAAGCGGAAGTTCAAATTTGTCTAAAAGATTCTGAAAAAAATCAAATTTCATAATAAACTAATCCTGTCAGTGTTTATTAAAATTATAAAGAGAACATTCTGCTTATTTGCAGGTAATGAAATTTAAAGTGCAAAGTTAAGGAAATAATTTGTATTACAGACCGGGCAGGTGACAATTTTAATAAATATTTATTAGAAAATAGGTAAATTTTTATGTTCCGTCAGGAACATAATAGAGGTAAAAAATACAAAATACATTATTTGTCAAGTCCCGTTAGGGACGATATATTTTTATTCCGGCCGATACTATATATTTCGTGCCTACGGCACTTTTATATGCAACGTATGAATTTTTTACCGTTATTGTGTCCCTAAAGGGACAATGTAAAGAAGAGCCAATACATCAAAATGAGATTTCACCAAAAATATGAGATTTTCAGTAGCTTAATCTGCTCCCACGTAGAAACTTTTTTTTATTTTTACGGCCTCTAAATTTTATTCGGATTCATGGTGAAAAAGATTTTTTTATCGGTATTGCTGGCTTTTGGCATTTATTATTGCTTTGGCGGTAATATTGATAGTCTTATAAACATAGCAGACAAGGCAAATGGAGATAAAAAGATCAGAATCCTGCTTAATATTTCGGAATTATGCAGGAATGAATCCATTGAACAGAGCCTTGAATACAGCAGGCAGGCATTGCGGTTGTCCGTAAAATCACAGGATAAGGAATTAAAAGCGCTGTCCCTTAAAACCATGGGTGTGAATTATTATTTGTCCGACAATTGTGATTCTGCACTTGATTGTTATTCTAAAGCCATAGAGTGCTATGAAGAGACTGACAACGACCAGGAGATATCTAATATTCTTTATAATATAGGATTAATTTATTTTGATAGGGGAGAGTATAGTAAAGCTTATGAAAAATTCAAGGAAAATCTGTTTGTAGATAAGTTAATTAATAACAATGAAGGCGTAGCAAAAACTTTAAATGTCATAGGACAGACTTATTACTACTGGGGAAAGTATGAAAAGGCTCTGAAATATTATCATAAAGCTTTGAAAATAAATTATCAGATAAAAGATGATATTGAAATCGCAAATTGTCTGAATAACATAGGTTACATTTATAAAGACTGGGATAATTTTGATAAAGCATTGAGGTATTACACAAAGGCATTTAAAATATATAAGAAGAATGGCGATAAGATAGGAATGGCTAAAACATTAAGCAACATGGGGGAAGTCTTTGACGTGAACCTCAATGATTATGAAAAAGCTATTGAATATTACAGGAAGTCCCTTAAACTGAATGAGAATATCGGTCAGAAAAGCAGTGCGGCGAATACATTGAATAATATCGGCATGGCTTATGGCAACTGGGGTAAGCCGGATGAGGCACTTAAATATTTTACAAGGGCACTGGAACTTATGAAGGAATGTGGCAGCAGACAGGGCGTTTCAATGACCATGTATAACATAGGATGTGTTTATTACCAGCAGGATGACTGCAAAAAATCCATTGAATATTATCTTAAAAGCCTTGAGATTTCCGATTCCATAAACCTGAAAAGCCAGTCGATGGATAACTGTAAAGCCTTGTCAGATGCGTATTCGGATATGAAGGAATACAAAGAGGCGCTCATGTATTATAAAAGATATGTTGACCTGAAAGATGAAATTTATAACAGTGAAAGCATTAGTAAACTCTCTGCCTCTAAGGATGACAAAGAACAGGATGCAGTCAGTAAAAGTAAAATGCCATATAACTTTATTATATTCGGATTATCAGGATTGATAATTGTTTTG
>CAZSJF010000402.1:0-2654 GCA_964606705.1 uncultured Bacteroidales bacterium | reverse complement strand
TGTGTTGGGTGTGTTTGGTGTTTTTTTGAAAAGAATGGGATAAATCTCATCTTTATAATACAAAAAGAAAGGAGAAGAATTGTAAGCCGTTTCAATAGAACGCCAGTGTATCTTTTGCCAATCCTGTTTATAAAAAATCTCGACATCCCTTATTAAAATTTTTTGTCCTGATATTTTTTTTACAGGAACAGTAAGCTGCTGTTTTCCGTTAGGGCCATATATACAGCAACGGTTACGGTATGTCTGCTTTACATAATTCTCATATTTTTCAATATAAACATCATCCGAATCAAACAGTTGTATGAAATAATGTATCGGTGGAAAATATGCTATTGACAGCAATATTGGCTCTTTCTGTTTCATATTATTCAATAATCCTGAATATTCTCTCCCATCGTATCTTGTTTATAAAACTTTCACCCTTATCCAGAGACAGCCATGTCAAGAGTCCTTTTCCTATTATATGGTCTTCAGGAACAAATCCCCAGTGCCTTGAATCTGCAGAATTATGCCTGTTATCGCCAACCATAAAATAATAGTTCATCCTGAATCTGTAATATTCAAGGTATTTGCCGTTTATATATACCGAATCACCTGTTGTATCAATACTATTTTGTTCATATATAACAATAATGCGTTCATACAGAGGCAGATTTTCTAATGTAATCTTCACTGAATCCCCTGCTTTCGGGACATATACAGGTCCATAATTATCAATATTCCATCTGTTATTCAAAGGAAAAAGCGTTTCATCATAATATTTTTCAGGAACAATTATTTTTTTCATTTCTGTTTCCTGTGTCAATGTAAAGACATACTCATTTTTATCATTTGAAGGACCGCCTTCTGTCAAATCGGCCTTTTCGACAATCCCTTTATCAAAAGGCTTGCCGTCAGTTATTACCAGGTAATTGAAAGTTACATCTTCGGGATTTGCCAACTTTTTATTATTCACATATATTTTCCCGTCAGTTATTCTTACTGAATCTCCGGGCAGGCCTACACACCGCTTTACATACCTTGTACGCTTATCAACAGGCTTGCCGTTTTCCATGGGATTATTGAATACCACAACATCATTATTTTTTATCCTGCATAATCCGGGCAGCCTGAAGTAAGGCAGTTCAACCCAGTCAAGAAATAAATTAGGATTATTGGTAAACGGAACTGAAAGCAAAGTCATTGGTATCCGTGGCCCGTAATGTATTTTACTTACAAAAACAAAATCTCCCGGCAATAAAGTTTTCTCCATTGAAGTTGTTGGAATAGTGATAGCTTCAATTATAAAAAGCTTTATTATGACAGCAATAAAAAAAGCAATTATCCCGGCTTTAAGCCATTCACGGGTAATAAGAAATATCCTTTTTCTTTTCAGCTTTTTCATTTCTGATAGAATTTCAGGCATCCGCCTGCAGATTTATCTACCAGAATATATACAGGCTTGTGCATTCATTAAATACAATAATTTAAAGCATTACAGATAATTTTCTATATCCCCTTTACCCTGCCTTACGACATTAAACGAATCATTTACACAATCAATGACAGTTGAAGGCTGATTTCCCCCGTATCCGCCATCAATTACAATATCAACAATATCTTTATAGCGCTCATGAATAATTTCAGAATCTGTAGTGTATTCTATTATCGAATCATCATCATATACTGATGTTGACATTACAGGATTGCCAAGTTCCTTTACAATTTCTCTGATAATAAGATTATCCGGCACTCTTATTCCTATTGTCTTTTTATTGCTTTGAAATATCCTTGGAACATTACTGTTTGCCTCAACAATAAATGTAAACGGACCAGGCAAAGCTTTTTTCATAACCCTGTAAACATTATTGCTCAATGGCCTTGCAAAATCAGATAAATGTTTTAAGTCATAACAGACGAAAGAAAAATTTGCCTTCGAAAGTTTAATGCCTTTTATCATTGCAATCTTTTCAACAGCTTTATGCTTGAATATATCACAGCCCAATGCATAAACCGTGTCTGTAGGGTATATTACAGTCCCACCGCCTTTTAAACATTCTATTACAATTTTAATATTCCTTTCATTCGGATTATCAGGATGTATTTTCAATAACATAATTTAAAACTATTATTTAAAGTAAAATAACTGCAAATATATAATTTATGACACACTAATAAAAATAGAAATCCTTATCCAAAATTCCATTTCTAAAATTATTTTTCAGAACTCACAAAAAAACACAATTCTCTTAAGGCGCAAATATCTGTATATCAACACTATGCAAAAATAATTAAAAATTTTATTTCAGTCATACAACCTTTTTAATAAAAAATTACTCTTTAATACAAATTCACCAAAAATCAACAAATAATATTTCAAGAGTCATGAGACAGTTAAAAATAATGAAGCAGATAACAAACAGGGATGACCTTTCCCTTGATAAATATCTGCTGGAAATAGGCAAATATGAGCTTCTGAATGGAGAAGAGGAATTTAGCCTGGCTAAAAGTATACACGAAGGTGACCATGAAGCATTAAAGAAACTTATCAGGGCAAATCTGCGTTTTGTTGTATCCGTTGCAAAACAATATCAGAATCAGGGATTGTCTTTATGTGACCTTATTAATGAAGGTAATCTCGGACTGATAAAAGCTGCAAAAAAATTTGATGAAAC
>CAZSJF010000401.1:0-2655 GCA_964606705.1 uncultured Bacteroidales bacterium | reverse complement strand
TGTGTTGGGTGTGTTTGGTTGTTGGTTGCTGTATAAACATATGATATAATCCGGTGTAAAAAATCCTTTTCTGTTTATCTGTTGCTTCAATGTCAATGCATGAAAGTTCCTTGTTCCATGCAGCATTGGCCTGGCTGACAATCTTGTTAAAATCAAAATCCTTTATTTCTGAAGCAAGGTTTATCCTTGCACCTTCCTCATTAACAGAAGAAATGCCTACCCTTATAATCAAAGGTTCAGTGTTTTTTTCATTAAAATTCAAAACCATCTTGAGGCTGGCATTATTGGCAACAGTCACATTACTGAACTCATTCTGCCCTGATTTAACGACATAGCTGGTAAAAGGCCTTGAAAACTCAGCCCTGAAATATATCTTTCTCATCCCCGACCATCCTGTCATAATACGGTAACCTTCAATAGTTTTATTATCAATAATTCTCAACTGTGCAGAAATTATATTATATGTACGGCGTGCTTTTTTGGTGACAAGGTGCTCCATGTCAATAATCATGTGATATGGCTTGTCGGAAGGAAAAGTATATTTATGCATTCCGCAGTGTTCAGTAGCTGTCAGTTCTGCTTTTATGTTATAGTCATCAAGAATAACGCTGTAATAACCGGGATAAGCAGATTCATTGCTGTGTTTATAATAAGAACGGTATCCGGGAGTGCTTTTATCCTCTTCACCCGGGTCCCACATAATTATATCCCCGCCATAAGGCATGAACAGGAAATCAAACAGGTCGGATACACCTGTGCCGCTGAGATGGGTATGGCTGAAACCGACAATAGTCTTATCATTGTAGTCATATCCGCAGCTTGGATCTATCGGAAGCGGGTCATCAGTATCAGGACTTAGCTGCGCCAAGCCAAAAGGATGGCAGGCACCAGGAAAATTGCCTCCTGCTAAGCTTAAAGAATCTACCATTCCTGTTCCTATGAACACATTAACATATTTTGTATAATCTTTCTGTGCAATGCCACATAATGCAGCAATACAAAAGATAAATACCGCAGAATTTTTTATTATATTCTTTTTCATAATGAAATATTTAATTTGCCATAAAAATAACAAATTTTACAGAAACTCCGTAAAGGCAAAGAATTATTTCATTATACATTTTATACACTTTTCATTTTTATAAAAATACTGTCATGATAATAAAACAGCACACAGACATCAGCGTGAAAGGATGGAAAAATGTAAAAGATGTGTTTTAATAGCATTTTTATAGACAAAAAAATATTAGTTATTATTTTGACATAACATTTTTTATCACTATGTTTGTTAAAACTAAAAAACTTTAAAGTTATGAAAAAATTATCTATCTATCTATCTATCTATCTATCTATTAGGGATTCCTACCCTGTCTAAAGCACAAGACACTCTCACCTTACAACCAGATTCTTCTTCAGGCAAAGACGTTACAATTTGTTCTTTTTACAACAACACTAATTACAAAAATACAATTTCTTTCAGGGCTGATGCATGGACTTACAGTGGTGATTTCGGAATAAGAAGAGGTCTTTTGGAATTTGATTTATCACAATTGCCTGCCAATGCTACAATAGTAAAAGCGTTATTAACTTTATATCACGGAACAGACCTTGATAATTATGGCAGTAATTCGTGTGTGCTTCAGAGGATTATTACCCAGTGGGATGAAAGTACAGTAACATGGAATACACAGCCTTCAACTACTACCTCGGATCAGGTAACCATACCAGCTTCAACAAACGCTGAACAGGATTATGAAGATATAGATGTTACGGATTTAGTAACAGATATGTACAATAATCCTGACAACAGTTTTGGGTTTATGATAAAATTGGCAACTGAAACAGAATACAGAAGGCTTGCATTCTCTTCAAGTGATAATACTGAATCTTTACATCCCAAGCTTGTGATAATTTATACAACCGGTGACGAAGACTGTATAACCTTGCAACCAGATTCCACAACAGGAAAAGATGTAACAATATGCTCTTTTTACAACAACACTAATTACAAAAACACAATTTCTTTCAGGGCTGATGCATGGACTTACAGCGGTGATTTCGGAATAAGAAGAGGATTAATAGATTTTGATTTATCTCAACTTCCTGATAATATCACAATAACAAGTGCTTTACTATCATTATATCATGGAACAGATCTTGATAATTACGGCAGTAACTCATGTGTACTTCAGAGGATTATTACCCAATGGAATGAAAGCACTGTGACATGGAATACCCAACCTACAACTACTACCACAAATCAGGTAACCATACCAGCTTCAGAAAGTGCTGAACAGAATTATGAAGATATAGATGTCACAGATTTAGTAACAGACATGTATAATAATCCTGATAATAGCTTTGGGTTTATGATAAAACTGGCAACTGAAGAACAATATAGAAGATTGGCTTTTTCTTCAAGTGATAACATAGATTCTTTACGCCCTAAGTTGGAAATATGTTATAATAATTTAGGAATTGTTTCAAAAGACACTCATTATAATGTTAAAATATACCCTAATCCTGCAAATTCTGTTGTTAATGTTTTATACGAAAATAAGCCGTATGATAATTCAATAATATTCTTATATGATGTTTATGGAATTATCATACGGCTTATTTTCGTACAAAACAAACCCAAACACACCCAACACA
>CAZSJF010000400.1:294-2657 GCA_964606705.1 uncultured Bacteroidales bacterium | reverse complement strand
AAAGTGTGGACCACTTTGTCGCGGAATTACCGGCCCAGTTTGCGCGGAATTTCCATTCAAAATGCTTACAATATACATAGTTGACTATGAATATCCTTTTCTGTATTCTCAAAACAATTGCTCTAATTGTATTTAGCCCACTAAATACAAAGTAACGACCACCTGATAAAAAATTTGGATTATTATTGTTAAAATACTCAAATTCAGCTATTTATAAAAACAAGATAAAAATTAATATGAATTTGCTATGCAAAAAAGTGTACTACAGAAATCTTATTTTTGAAGCCTTCTTTGCTTCTAAAAGCCTTGTTGTTCTAATAGTGGGCCCACCTGGACTTGAACCAGGGACCACCTGATTATGAGTCAGGTGCTCTAACCAGCTGAGCTATAGGCCCGATTTTTGAGAGTGCAATTTTACGTAATTGTATTGAAATATACAATTTTATTTTATTTTTTTCTGAATCTGTCTATATATGAGTAATTTAGGTAATGAAAAAAATATCATAAAAAACTTGCAAAGAAGTTTAAAAAAATTACTTTTGCAAAAATTTCCCATAAATTAATCTTAATTATTTATGTATTGGACATTAGAAATGGCATCAAAGTTAGAGGATGCACCATGGCCGGCAACAAAAGACGAACTTATAGACTATGCTGTTCGCTCCTGCCTTCCCCCTGAAGTGATTGAAAACCTTAAAGAAATTGAAGACGAAGGCGAGATATATGAAAGTATTGAAGATATATGGCCGGACTATCCTACAAAAGACGACTTCTTCTTCCACGAAGACGAGTACTAAATTATCTTATTACAGCAATAAGAAGTTCAATATCCTGAAAAGGAAGGCCGAAATATTCTCCTGCATATTTATTGGTCAGTATGCCGTTAAACAGATACACTCCCTGTCTCAGACCATAGTCAAATTTCAGGATATTTTCAACACCTCCTTCGTCACCTACTTTGATCAGAATAGGTGCAAAGAAATTGCTTAATGCGTATGACGCAGTATGCGGGACACGTGAGGCGATGTTGGGGACACAGTAATGGGTAACACCGTGTTTTTTAAATACAGGGTCGCTGTGGTTTGTGACGCGTGAAGTTTCAAAACATCCTCCCTGGTCTATGCTCACATCAACAATAACAGAACCTTCTTTCATTCCTTTAACCATATCTTCGCTCACAACACACGGAACCCTGCCCTCGTTTGAATGTAATGCTCCGATAGCAATATGTGCTGTTTTAAGTGCTTTGAGTAAAACCTTGGGCTGTATTATTGAAGTAAACACTATTGAGTTTATATCATTCTGCAGCCTGCGTAATTTGTATATGGAATTATCGAATATCTTCACGCTTGCACCCAACCCCATTGCAGACCTTGCAGCATATTCCCCTACAATTCCTGCACCTATTATTACCACTTCTGTAGGAGTAATGCCTGAAAAACCTCCGAGCATGTTGCCTTTTCCGTATTTGCGGTTGCTAAGATATTCCGCTGCTATCATTATGGCAGTATTGCCGGATATTTCACTCATAGCTCTTCTTACAGGAAAAGAATTCGATTTGTCTTTGATATATTCGAATGATAATGCTGTGATTTTTTTAGAAATCAATTTTTTAAAATACTCTTCTTTTTGAATGGTGATATGCAAAGCAGATATTATTGTCTGCCTCGTTTTCATCATTTCAATCTCTTCCTGTGTAGGGGGTGCTATTTTAAGTATAATATCTGCTACGCCATATATATTTGAAGCACCGGTTATAATTTGTGCCCCTAATTCGCTGTATTCTTTGTTGTGAAAAGATGCTGCTTCACCTGCATCAGATTCTATAAGCACTTTGTGCCCGTTTTCAATCAGCAATCCCACAGCTGCAGGAACCAGAGGAACCCTGTTTTCCTGAAAAGCAAATTCTTTAGGTATTCCGATTATTAATTTTTTGCTTTGCTTTTTCATTTCAAGCATTTCTTCCTGAGGCATCAGCTTGGTGTTGGAAAGAGATAAAATATTATTATCAGGTATCATAATTTATAACTGTTAATTTATAATATTTTGTCACTTCAAAGATAATGAAAAATTTAATATGGTCAAAGTAAAAAATCTAAAAATAAATTATTCTGGAATTTTTGTTGTTTTCAATCAGAATGTTGATTTTAACGGTGTTTTCAGGTAAGAATTTTTCTATTTTCTCGGGCCATTCTATAAAACAGTATGAACTGCTGTAAAAGTATTCCTCATAACCTATATCATATACTTCTTCCTCGCTTTTTATGCGGTAGAAGTATATGATATAGGTTATGAGTAATACTTTTACAGCAGTTCATACTGTTTTATAGAATGGCCCAAAAAAACCAAACACACCCAACACA
>CAZSJF010000400.1:0-284 GCA_964606705.1 uncultured Bacteroidales bacterium | reverse complement strand
TGTGTTGGGTGTGTTTGGTGTGTTTTTTTACCCCTGTTATTTTATACTCGTTTATTATTGTATAACTCGGGCTGCATGCAGTATCTGCAGAGCCTAATTTTCTGCATATGGATTTGATAAGGGTTGTTTTTCCTGCACCAAGTTCACCGTAAAAAGCAAAAACTTTATTGTCAGGGAATTTTTTCAGAATAATTCCTGCTGCTGTATCAGTATCCTGAATCGATTTGCAGACAATTTTTTCCATTGGTATTTATTTTGCTTCAAGAATTACTACAGGTATCAGC
>CAZSJF010000399.1:0-2670 GCA_964606705.1 uncultured Bacteroidales bacterium | reverse complement strand
CTATTTTCATTATAAATTCATAAAAATTAATCATCAAAATTTAAAATTCCATGTTACAGAAGGTAATACAGGAAACAATGAAACCTGCTTGGCTTCTATCTTCATCTGGTAATCATTGATATTTCCTGTAGTTTTAAAATATATGTAATACGGATTATACCTGTTGTAAACATTATAAACAGAGAAGTTCCACTCAGACCTGACTCTTCTGTTCTTCTTGTTCTTAGGCGTATACGTTGCAGAAATGTCCATTCTGTGATAAGCAGGCATCCTGAAAGAATTTCTCTCACCATATTCATTAATAATATTCCCTTCTATGAAATACCTTGAAACAGGCAGTGTCACAGCATTACCTGTTGCATAGACAAACACAGCGGAAAAAGTCCACCTTTCATTAAGCTCATGCATCACTATAAAAGAGATATCATGCCTTCTGTCATATTTTGCGTAAAAACGTTTACCACCGTTAATTTCAGGAAACTGACGTGTTGTCCATGAAAGAGTATAGCCAACCCATCCTGTTGTTTTGCCTGTTATTTTTTTAAGAAAAAGTTCTGCACCGTAAGATTCTCCATTGCCAAAGGTGAAAGAATTGTCAAAATTATCTTTCAGGTTGTCTTCAGGAACAGCACCTTCCTTGAATTCAATCTGGTTTTTCATCTCCTTATAATACATATCAAAGGATGATTCAAACTTATTATTGTCAATATTTCTGAAATATCCGACAGAATACTGTGTCCCGAACTGCGGCTTTATAACTGAAGAGCTCGGCACCCATATGTCTGTGGGCAAAGTTACCGGGCTCATGGAGGCAAGATGAATATACTGGTAATTTTGGGTATATGAAACTTTCAGTGACGACACGTCATTAAGGCTGTATCTCAGAGAAAATCTGGGTTCAAGGTGTGTATATGTTTTGACATTTTCATTACTGCTGTAATGTGTAGTGTCAACAATCTGTCCCAGCTCATTTTTCACATACCTGTCAAAAGGGCCTACCTGCTGAAAACAAGTGTAACGCAGCCCTGCGCTTATTTTAATTCTTCCGGACAGGTCAAACTCATCATTGACATACAAGGCAGCATCATGGGAATACAGTTCTATCTTTTCGCCCATATCCAGTTCAACACCGCTTGATTTGGCACTCGCATTGTTTGGAGTAAAGATGTGATATATATAATCTCCGCCGAATTTCAATTTATGCTTTACTGAAGGGAAATAGCTGTAATCAAGCTTTACATTCCAGTCTCTCACACCCGAATATAATTTCATATCATACTGGTCCTGTATAGCTTCCATCTCAAACTGGTAATCGCTGAAGATCAAAGAAGTGTTAAGAAATAATTTATCACTGAAAAGGTGGTTCCATCTGAGGCAGGCAGTAGCATTGCCCCAGCTGATAATATTCTCGAAGCTGAATTCCTTGTCTTTAAGGCTGAAGATATCTCTTCCGAAATATCCGCTCAGAAAAAGCCTGTCTTTATCCGAAAGCCTGTAATTCACTTTTGTATTAAGGTCATAGAAATAATATCCGGAACCTTTAAACGGGGATGTTTTTTTAACAAAAGGCTTCATCATAACATCGACATAAGTACGCCTTCCTGAAATGATAAAAGAACTTGTATCTTTTTTTATCGGCCCCTGCAGTGTCAATCTTGAAGAGATCAACCCTATGCCGCCTTCAGCCTGATATTTTTTGTTATTGCCTTCTTTCATGGAAATATCAAGCACTGAAGCGAGCCTGCCTCCGTAGTTTGCAGGCATTCCTGCTTTTATCAGGTTCATATCTTTTATCGCATCTGCATTAAATACGGAAAAAAATCCGAACAGGTGCGAGGCATTGTAAACCACTGATTCGTCAAGCAGAATAAGGTTCTGGTCAGGGCCTCCACCCCTCACATAAAAACTTGTATTACCCTCCCCTGCAGCCTGTACACCGGGAGTAAGCTGAATAGCCTTGAGAACATCAACCTCGCCCATAAAAGCAGGAAGTGCTTTTACTTTCTGTATAGGTATCTGAAAAGTCCCGACATCCGTACTTTTAGTGTTTTCATCAACACGCTTGCCTGTAATAATAACATCTTTGGCCAATATTGACTTTTCGGAAAGAGAAACATTAATTTTCACAGGCTTATCCAGTTTGATCTTTTCCACATATTCATTATATCCTATAAAAGAAACAACAAAAGTATATTCTCCTTTGTCAAATGTCAGAGAGTAAAACCCATACTGGTTTGTTGAAGTTCCTTTCATCAGATCTTTCACATAAACACTTGCACCTATGAGATATTCGCCTGTAGTGGAATCTTTGACGTAGCCGCTGATGGTATATTTAGCCTGAGGAAATACATTGCAGATACTAAAAGAAAATAGTAACAGAAATAATATTTTTTTTAAAATTAATTTTCGTTTCATCAAAATCATTTCATCAACTCGTTTTTTAAGTAATCTTTTCTACAGATAGTAAAACTTTTTTAGTTAGGGTATTCTTTTATCATTTTACTTTTCTTTGTCTTGACACAAAGAAAAGTAACAAAAGAAAAGTCAAGACTGTTTGAAAATGTTCTATTTTCTAAGCTTCGGAAATGCCCGCAATCCAAACTTTCAACCCACATACCAACGCTCACAAGGATTGCTTAGCTATACCCTACGCTATTTCCTTCAGCAAGA
>CAZSJF010000398.1:0-2675 GCA_964606705.1 uncultured Bacteroidales bacterium | reverse complement strand
GTTTATCTTTCGGTAAATAAAGATGAACCAAGGATACAGACTTTTATAGCTGTAAAAGCTGGATCAACATTTGACCCTCCAGAAACCACAGGATTGGCACATTATTTGGAACACATGATGTTCAAAGGTACTGGCAAGATCGGGGCTGTTGACTGGGAAAAAGAAAAAGTCATTTTAGATCAGTTGTCGGATTTATTTGAGCAGCATAAGAATGCTAAAACCGATAAGGAGAAAAAACTTATTTATGCAAAAATAGACAGTCTTTCAACTATTGTTGCAAGATATGCAGTACCCAGTGAATATGATAAACTAGTTTCCTCACTTGGTGCAAATGGCACTAATGCATATACATCAGATGAATCCACTGTTTATGTAAATGATATTCCTTCCAATGAACTCGAAAAATGGCTTAAACTTGAAAGTGAACGTTTCAGCCAGTTGGTTTTGCGCCTTTTTCACACAGAACTGGAAGCTGTTTATGAAGAATTCAACAGGGCACAGGATAACGATAACAGAAAGGCAAATTATGCACTTATGGGCAGCTTGTTTAAAAAACATCCTTACGGTACCCAGACAACATTAGGAAAGCCTGAACACTTAAAAAATCCTTCAATGGTTAATATTCATAACTATTGGGGTAATTATTATGTTCCCAATAATATGGCTATATGTATGTCAGGTGACCTGAATTATGAAGAAACTATTAAGCTGATAGATAAATATTTCGGCAAACTGAAACCAAATAGTAATGTCCCTAAATTTGTTTCTCCTGTTGAAGATTCAATTAAAGAACCTGTTATTAAAGATGTTTATGGTCCCAGTTCGGAATTTTTATCATTAGCATACCGTTTTAACGGTAAAAATACAGAAGATGAAAAATATGTTACTCTGATAGATATGATATTAAATAACAGCCAGGCAGGGTTAATAGATCTGGACCTTGTCCAGAAACAAAAAGTCCTTAGCGCAGGCTCATATCCTGATTTCATGATAAATTACGGCATACATGTTTTTTCCGGCAAACACAGAGAAGGACAAACATTGGAACAGGTTAAAGATTTGCTATTAGGAGAGATAGAGAAAGTTAAAAAAGGTGAATTTGAAGGCTGGCTTCTGGAAGCTATTATCAATAATATGCGTTTGAACGAGATACGTTCTCAGGAAGGTAACTACAGAGTAGGCGATTTTGTTGATGCTTTCACTCATTCAATACCATGGGCTGATAAACTTAAATTTATTGATAACCTTGAGAAAATTACAAAAGAACAGGTTGTAAAATTTGCTAACGAACATTATAAAAATAATTATGTTGTGGTTTATAAACGAACAGGGATAGATACAAATGTTGTCAAGGTTGAAAAACCAAAAATTACGCCTGTAGATATCAATAGGGATATACAGTCGGAATTTTACAAGGATTTTGTTAAACAGGAATCCAAGAACATAGAACCGGTTTTTGTTGACTTCAAAAAAGAGATTGAACAGAAAAAACTTAAATCAGGAATAGAATTGAACTATATTGAAAACAAGACAAATGAATTGTTTGAGATAAGTTATATAATTGACATGGGTAAAAACCATAATTTAAAACTCCCCCTTGCAGTAAATTACCTGCCTTATCTAGGAACTGACAAATATACCCCTGCTCAGTTACAGCAGGAATTATTTAAGCTTGGATTAAGTATGAGCGTATATACAGGAGATGACAGATCATATATTACTCTTTCCGGATTGGGGAAATCTTTTGAAAAAGGTGTTGAACTGCTGGAACACGTCCTTGCAAATGCAAAGTCCGACAAAAAAGCTTATGAAGATTATATTGACGGGATATTAAAAAAACGAACAGATGCAAAACTCAGTAAAGAAACTATTTTGTGGGGTGGTTTGCTTAACTATGGAAAATATGGCAAATTTTCAAGTTTTACCAATATTATACAAACGGATGAACTGAAGTCAATAGATCCTAAAGAACTGACCGATATTATCAGGGATATATATAATTATAAACATAAGATCTTTTATTACGGTCAGAATGATATAAATAAAGCTAAATCTGTAATTGAAAAGTACCATAAAGTTCCTGCTGAATTAAAACCATATCCTGAACCTGTTGTTTATGTTGAACAGCCAATGGATAATAATAAAGTTTATTTTGTAAATTATGATATGGTACAAAGTAATATTGTTATGTTGTCAAAGGACCAGTTATTTGATAAAACACTGCTTCCATACGCAGATATGTTTAACGAGTATTATGGCAGCGGAACAAGTTCAATAGTCTTTCAGGAGATCAGAGAGTCCAAGGCATTGGCTTATGCAGCTTATGCCAGCTATTCCGTTCCGTATAAAATGGATAAATCTAATTATGTATATGCTTTTACCGGAACCCAGCCTGATAAAATAGAAATAGCAACAAAAACTATGCTTGGTTTTATGAATAATCTGCTTAAAGCCCAGAAATCTTTTGATCAGTCCCGCGAATCTATAATTAAAAGGATACAAACTGAACGTATAATAAAAGATGATATCTTCTGGACATACCAAAGAAATATGGACAGAGGTATAGATTATGATATCAGAAAAGATATTTATGAAAAAACAAAGGGCATGTCTATGGATGAGTTTGAAAAATTCTTTAAAACGAGAACGTGAGTTTATGAAAAACTGGTGGAATC
>CAZSJF010000397.1:0-2699 GCA_964606705.1 uncultured Bacteroidales bacterium | reverse complement strand
GGTCAAGTTCTGATTATACTCCGGATTTTGAAATACAATAATCAGTATGGTAATATTCTGCAGTTAATGTAGTTGGACACTTCGACCCGCCTGCCAAAGTACTTTGTACGGCGGACAGGCAAGCTCAGTGTCCAATATGTTTAGTACACCTTTAATACAACTTTCTGCAGGTTAACGGATGAATTGCCTACCATGATATCAAAATCACCTGGTTCTACGGTATAATTCATATTAATATCATAAAACGCCAGTTTGTCCGGAGTTATCTTAAAACTTACAGTCTGCTTTTCTCCGGGATTCAATGTTATTCTTTTGAATCCTTTAAGTTCCTTTACAGGCCTTGTCACAGAGCTGTATTCATCACGGATATACATCTGTACCACTTCATCACCTTTTACCTTACCTATATTTGAAACATCAACACTAACAATAGCTTCGCCATCTTTTTTAACAGAATCAACATTGAGTTTTAGATTTTCAAATTTGAATTCCGTATAACTCAATCCGAATCCGAAAGGATAAAGAGGCGATATATCGCCGAACAGGTACCCTCTTCTTGCGGAAGGCTTGTAATTATAGTAATCCGGCAGATGTCCGACAGACCTTGGTATTGTTGCAGACAGTTTGCCCCCGGGATTGTAATCTCCAAAAAGTACATCTGCCACTGCATAGCCTGTCTCCTGCCCCAGATACCAGCATTCAAAAATAGCATCAGCATTTTCAGCAATATAATTTACCGAATAAGGCTTTCCGTTAAAAAGAAAGACAATAACCGGTTTCCCGAGAGCAAGGATATTTTTAAACAGTTCATTCTGTTTTCCTAACAATTCTATATCAGCCATATCTCCAAGGTGATTATCAGACCATGCCTCTCTGGATATCTGCTCATTGCCTCCCAAAGCCATAACCACAACATCACAGGTTCTTGCAACTCTAACAGCTTCTGCTATCCTTTTATCATCTTCTTCTGGTTTTGGCAGAACAACCTCGTCCTTATCCCAGCTTCCGCCGTCTTCTGTAATCTTACAACCTTCACTGTAAACAACTTTTATCTTATCCCCTGCCTTATTTTTTATACCATCAAAGACGGTAATAAAATGTTTAGGTTTATCGGAATAACCGCCTAAAAGTTCCCTGTCTGCATTCGGGCCGATTACAGCTATGCTCCTGACTTTTCCCTTATCAAGAGGAAGAATGTTATTTTTATTTTTCAATAAAATTATCGACTTCAGAGCTGCTTCTTTGGCAAGCAGGGCATGCTGTTCGCTGCCTACAAATTTCTCAGCGTAATCCGGGTCAACATAAGGATGTTCGAAAAGTCCCAGTAAAAACTTATATTTCAGGAGCCTTGCAACAGCCTTATCAATAAGAGATTCCTTTATTTTTCCTGCCTTAACCAGTTCTACCAGTTTAGGGTAACATTCCATATCGGGCAGTTCAATGTCAACGCCTGCAGTAACTGCTTTTGCTGCAGCTTCCAGCGAATCTTTTGCAACCCTGTGGCGTGATATAAGCTGTTTTACTGCAAAATAATCAGCAACAACATATCCCTTAAATCCCCATTCTTTGCGTAAAACATCATCAAGCAGCCATTTATTACAATGTGAAGGTATGCCGTCAATCTCATTATATGAAGCCATAACGCTCATCACTCCTCCCTGCTGTACACATGCCTTAAAAGGTGCAAGAAAAACCTCCCTTATTATCCTTTCAGAATAGTTTGCAGGTGCAATATTTGTACCGGATTCCGGCTGACCATGCCCTACCATATGTTTTAATGTAGCTATCACATGTTTATTATCTATTCCCGGGCCTTCCCCCTGCAACGCTTTAACTTCAGCAACTCCCATGCATGATACAAGATATGGATCTTCGCCAAAAGTTTCTTCAAACCTGCCCCACCTCGGTTCTCTTGCAACATCAACAACGGGACACAATGCCTGGTGTGCGCCCCTGCACCGTGCTTCCTCTGCAACAACAGTGTATATGCTGCTTATCAGTTCATCATCCCATGAACTTGCAAGAGCAATAGGTTGCGGAAAACTTGTTGCATCCTTTGCTGCATGGCCATGCAGACATTCCTCATGAAACACAACAGGGATGCCCAAACGTGTATTTTCAACAAAATACTTTTGAATAGTATTTGTCAATTCTGCCATCTCTTTTGCATTCTTACCGGCTCCATTACTGTCAATAAGCCAATTACCTATACTCCCCATCTGGCCTATGCCATAAGGCAGATTTTTCTTTATTTTCTGAGCATCAAAAATCCCTTTTTCATCAAAAATAAGTTTTCTTTCTTTCTGCCACACACACATCATCTGGGCAACTTTTTCCTCAAGAGTCATCCTGCTTAACAAATCAGCCACCCTCTCATCAACAGATAACTCAGGATTTTTATAAGCAGGTATATTGTTTTTACCTGTATTGCATGCAAAAACCACAACACTTATTAAAATAAGCGCCAAAAATTTATTTTTTCTCATATTAAAGTTTTTTATTATTAACTGATATCACGCAAATTTAAAAAATGAAGGCTTATAAAAAAATATTTCATTATAAAAACGTTTCCAAAAATTCAAATAATAAATACAACATTATTTTCAAAAAATAGTTTAATTTTGTAACAACATTTATTATTTAATTATAAAAAGTCACCAACCAAAAGTGCGGCGTCAGCACTTTAATCTCTGTCAATA
>CAZSJF010000396.1:0-2708 GCA_964606705.1 uncultured Bacteroidales bacterium | reverse complement strand
CATATAAATAAAAATCACTGAACCTGTAACTGGTTCCGGGCTGTGAAGGAATAATGAGAGTATAATTTGAAACGAAAGGATCTATGTCGGAAGTAACATCTATTGCATGAACAGCGCTGTTCCCATCACCATAAGAAGAAAAAAATGTAGGTGTTGCCTGATTAGAATTATCGAAAGTATATGAAATTCCGTTTAAAGTAACTGTTAAAGGAGCGGCGCTGCCATTCCTCCCTGCAAACAGGTATGCTTTATGTATGGAGCTGCCAAAGGCAATATTTAATGAAAAACTGCCTGTTCCTCCCTCATCATAAGCAGGAGAATACCCGCCTGCTGTTACACCTCCGTTAAAACTGTCTTCATAAAAATTCATCTGCGGTAATATTTTTGTATGAATTACCAGCAGTGATACAATTAATAATATAGGAAACTTTTTCTTTATCAAAATATCTTTAAGTTTATTAGAATTTATGCCGAATAAGGTATTTAAGTGCATCATTATATTGAAAATCAAATACATAGATGATTATTATTAATAGAACACAGATGACACAGATTAAGCAGATTAACGCGGATTTTTTAATCTGTGATTATCAGTTGCATCAGCGTTATCCGCGTTCTATTTTTTGTTATTATTATTTCTTATTCGATATAAACTCTATTCTAAATATACAAAATGTGATTTTTATTTTCATAAAGATACTTTATTTTTCAAAATGGCTGTACTGTAATTAAAAATTATGTGTTATTAATTCATGTTACGCAAATTAATCTTTTATAGGCTCTATACTAAAACTTACTTCACCTCTTATTTAATGGCAGGAATATAAAAAGCCTCAAGCTACAAGCTATTAGCTTCACTTGAAGCATAGAGCTTGCAGCTTGCAGCTATATTCTTGCCTATTAACGGCAACTTCTTTGTAATATATACTATCCTGTTAACTTCATCTTTGCGTAACATCAGTTATTAAATAAGAATCGCAGCCTTAACTGTATTTCAAAAATTAATAGACCAATTAAGTCAGCACCAACCTTATTTTTTATCAGCTGTTTTAAGTGTTTCTTCTATATTGTTTAATCTTTGTTCAATTTCGGTTTTATAATTCAAATTTTCTGTTTTAATATTTTGATTTTCAGTTTTAAGATTAAACATTTCAGTCTTAAGATTATCGTTCTCTGATTTCAGGACTTCAATCTGAGATTGCTGATCATCACTTCTCTTTATCAGTTCCTGAATAGCAGATACTGACACCGTGAATATCTTGTCATAATCAAGAGTCTTATAATCGCTGACCTGCCTGCCATATACAAATATCTTTTCTGTTGGCTGATAACCGGATTCAGTGTTAAGCACTACTTCTCCGTTATTTACAGAAACTACTTTGTATTTATAATCATCTCCATTTGCTGTTATTATTCTAAGAGTATCACCAACATTAACAATATCTGCCTTCTTCAGTTTAAATGAAAGCTGATCATCTGTAAATGCAGTTTTTTCTATCAATTCCATAATATCTGGAATGACATCTTTGCTTATATTTACAGCTTCAGGTATCACCTTTTCAACTTCCTGAGCTATAAATCCATCTTCAAACTTATGAGCATTTTTTGTCGGATCTATCCAGTTATATTTTACCGGTTTTAATTGTTTTATTAAAGAAACTGATTCATCCGGGTTAAGAACATGAATATTCTCTTTAGCTCTTATATCAGAAGTGGAATAAAAACCTGCCGTTGACCAGACAGCTCCGGTAGATTTAATCGCAACATTTGGAGTTTGTGCACTGTTAGCAATAACAGTACTGGTGTTAAACCAATAATAAGTGGTATTATTGGCTGTTGAGCCAACAACATCAAGTCTGAATGCTGGCGTTGTTGAATTGATACCGACATTACCATTAGCATTTATATATATTCTGTTGGTACCTGCGGTTGAAAGTCCTAAAATATCAGCTCCGCCGCTATACATACCAGTGTTACCATCCGTAGTAAACGAATAAGTTGGAGTTGCCGCTATACCGGCAGGCCCATATACATAACCGGTAGAAAGTACCCTGAAATTTTCTGCGCTGCCTACAACAAATAATGCTGTACTGGGATTAGTAGTTCCAACTCCCACATTACCGCTTGCAATTATAGTCATTCTATCAGTACTATTAGTTGAAAAGTGTATAATATCTGTTCCTCCTGAATACATACCGTTATTGGGATCTGATACGAAAGAAAAGGATGGCGCTCCTGCTGTGCCTGTAATTCCCATGCAATTACCGCTGGAATTTACCCGGAATAAACTACCATTACCCACTGCTAATAATGCAACAGGGTTAGATGTTCCTATTCCAACATTATCTGCTATTTCGTTAGGATAAATATTGCTTCCTGCATCGGTCCATTCGCAGCTGCCGCCGCCAGCAGCCCAGCTTAAAGTGCCACTGCCATTTGTGGTAAGTACCTGTCCGACAGTGCCATCAGCGGCAGGCAAAGTATAAGTTACATTTCCGGCCTGCGCCTGTGCCCTAAAGGCTGTATATTCTGCCAGACCAGTCCAAGGTTCATAAAACCGTAATTCCGAAGCGAGTCCTGTACTATTCTGTAAACCTATATGTCCGTTAACACCAAGTAACTCGTAAGGAATATTTGTGCCAATACCTACTGTACCGCCACCATTAAATATTGCATCGAAAGTCATACCACCGTTAACGTTAGACACA
>CAZSJF010000395.1:0-2712 GCA_964606705.1 uncultured Bacteroidales bacterium | reverse complement strand
TCTGAAATAGCTTAAAAGATTAATGTCTCAGTAAGCACTGTGCATGTCAGGATGAAAAAAATGGAATCATTGAATATTATAAGAGGATTCAATATTAATGTTGACTATGCAAAGTTAGGGCTTAAAATAACAGCATTTATCGGATTTATAATAAACCCAAGGCTTTATAAAGATATTACTGAAAAATTATTACTTATAAAGGAGTTAACAGATTTACATCATACTACCGGGAAATACCATTTATTTGCCAAGATAATATGTCCGGATACAGAACAACTTAGAGTAATTTTACAGGAAAAAATCAATTTAATTGAAGGTATTGAAAAAACAGAAACAATGATTTCTTTGGGCAGGATATTGTCTAAAGATTAAAAGTAGCGTTTATGAGTACCGTAAAGATAGGCAATCAGGAATGGATGGCAGAAAATCTGGACGTAAGCGTTTTCAGAAACGGGGATACTATCTTTGAAGCTAAAACATCAGAGGAATGGAAAAGAGCAGGGATTGAATGCCTGCCTGCCTGGTGTTATTACAATAATGATTCTGAAAATGGCAAAAAGTATGGCAAGTTGTATAACTGGTATGCCGTTAATGATCCGAGAGGGCTGGCCCCCGAAGGGTGGCATATCCCGTCAGATAATGAATGGACACAACTGGTCCAATATTTAGGAGGTGTGAAAGAAGCAGGAATTAAAATGAAAAGTATATATGACTGGCTGGATGATGATAATGGCACTAACGAAAGTGGATTTTCTGGCCTTCCCGGAGGATTCCGTTATTACTATGGTTGTTTCTTCAGCGTAGGCAGTAATGGTTTCTGGTGGAGTTCTTCGGAAGAAAACACTTTTAACGCATGGTACAGTTTTCTGTATCAAAATTATGGAAGTGTCTATAGGTTCAGTTTCAGCAAGCAGAACGGTCTGTCTGTGCGTTGCCTCAGGGATTGACTATTTGATATAGGATAATATTCGTTTCTTTTTTTGCCTGAAATGACTTAGTCATTCTGATGATTGCATTTGCGCTGTCCGTCATCCATGCCGCATTTACCACCTTTATGTTTATCAGAAGGTTTGGGATGATTGACGCAGAACATATCAATATTTTTGTCAAAAGTTTTTTTCTGCTCATCAGTTAATAGTTTTCTGACTTCAACAGCACATTCAATTCTGTTTTTAAATCCATCGGTTCTTAACTTTGCTATTTCATCAATTTTTTTATTGATAACCTGTAAGTCAGGGTTGTTGCTTACAACAAGGCTCTTGAGTTCAGCTTCCAGTTTGTCAAGTTGCGCTTTTGTCGCAATCATTTTTTTATGTTTCGTTTCCTTTATGTCTTTGATTTTTTGTTTTTGTTCCTCAGTAAGATTTGGGATCCATTTATTTAAATCTTTGCACTGGCATGTACTGTCACATTTTTGCCCATGGCATTTGTGATTACAGACCGATGTGTCACATGTTTTTACAATAGTTTTTTCTTTGTTTTCTTTCGGGTGGCAGCAATAACTTAATGAGCCTATCAATACAGCAATAGCTGTAATTAAAGCAATGTTGAATTTTGTTTTCATAAATGGTTTCCCTTTATTTTTAATTAAAATTTATGAGCAAATTTATATTAAATATTTGTAAATATCTACGGATTAACAATAATTAACAGTATTATGTTAACATAAAATTTATTATCTTTGTCATCCTTTTTTCTTTTTATAAGAATGATTATATGAAAAAGTTAGCAGTTGTAGCGTTAGGGGGCAATGCATTACTGAGGGGTGACCAGAAAGGTACAATTGACGAACAGGAACAGAATATTTATGATACATGCCAGCATCTGGTTCATTTGATAAGAAGGGATTATGATTTGGTCATTGGGCATGGCAACGGGCCTCAGGTTGGCAATGTTATGTTGCAGCATGAGGCAGGGTATGATATTTACGGCATTCCTAAAATGCCTATTGATATTTGTGTTGCAGAAACTCAGGGTTCTGTGGGATATATGATAGAACAACAACTTAGAAATGTACTTGAAAAAGAAGGCATGGACAGGGATATAATAACTATTATTACTCAGGTTCTGGTTGATAAGAATGACACTGCTTTTAACAATCCTACAAAGCCTGTGGGACCTTTTTATTCCAAGGAAGAAGCAGAAGAACTTGCTCTGGATAACGGATGGATATTTAAGGAGGATTCAAGAAAGAGGGGGTGGAGAAGGGTTGTCCCGTCTCCTGTGCCTAATAAAATCGGTAATCGGAAAACAATAGAACGTATAGCAAGAAGCGGACAGATAGTTATAAGTGTAGGAGGAGGAGGAATACCTGTTTTTTATGTGAAACCGGGTAAACTTCAGGGTATTGATGCGGTCATAGATAAAGACCTTGCTTCATCAATGCTTGCAACACAAATAAATGCCGATGAATTTTTCATACTTACGGATGTTCCGAAGGTTTGTATAAATTATAACAAGCCCGGAGAAAGAGCAATAGATGTTATGACTGTTGCTGAAGCGAAGAAATATCTTGATGAAGGCCAGTTCGGCGAAGGCAGCATGGCTCCTAAAATAAGAGCGGCTATACATTTTGTTGAAAACGGAGGTAATGAAACATTGATTACTGAAGCATCAAATCTTGGGATAGAAAATTCCGGAACAAAAATAGTGTTAAACTAAAAAAGATAACTTATGAATATTGATTAAAGAACAGGCATTTTCTAAAACTGC
>CAZSJF010000394.1:0-2716 GCA_964606705.1 uncultured Bacteroidales bacterium | reverse complement strand
ATAAACCTTTTACCAAACCAGTTGCTCAACCCATTAACTATTGACTTTTCAAAAACCAGTTGCCCAACCCATCAACTTTTTACCCGAACAGTTACATTTCAGAAACCTATCTCTGCAACGGAATCAGTACAGAAACAGATGTCCCTTTCCCGAGTTCGCTTGTAATTTTGATCTCACCTTTATGAAGATCTACAGACCTTTTTACAATTGACAGCCCGAGTCCGGTACCCTTTATTTCTTCTGCATTGGAACAGCGGTGGAACATTTCAAAAAGGTGCTTCATGTCTTCTTCCGGAATTCCTATCCCATGATCTGAAATTGTAAAACAGATATTCCCGTTTGCAAGATCGATGATAAAACCAACAGGTTCTATACCCGGAGAATATTTTACAGCATTCGAAAGCAAATTGCCGATAATATGCCTTAAAAGTTCCTTGTCGGCCAGAACAGTCCCAATCTCAGACCGGAATTCCATATTAATATCGGGGATTTCCTCAAAGAGCGCTTGTGTTTCATCTTTTATATGTTTGCAGAAGGTTTCAAGATGAAGAAGCTTTGGATTAAATAACATCTTTCCGCTCTGGTCTTTTCCGATAACCGATGCTTTTTCAAGCATGAGTTTCATTTGATCAACAGAATCGCCTATTTGTCTGAAAAATTCAGAACGTTCATCTTTGCTCCATGTTTCATAATACTCGTTGAGGAGCCGTGAGCTTGACATAATCGCAGCAATTGGAGTTCTGAATTCATGAGTAACAGTATTAACAAATTGGGATTTTAGGTTACTCAATTCGGTCTCTTTTTTAAGTGTTCTCTGTTTTGTCCGGTAGCTTCTGTAAATTACTACAACTATGATCAAAACAAGTAATAGTCCCGTAAGCGAAGAGTACATTAATATCCTGTTATTTTTCAATACCAGTTTCTGTAATTCACTTTCACGGGTGAGAAGCTGAATTTCCTTTTCTTTTTTTTCTGTTTCATATTTTGTTTGCAGTTCAAGCAGGTTTTTGTTGCTTTCTTCATTATAAATACTGTCATTTACCAGGTGAAACTTCCTGTAACATTCAAAAGCATCGGTGTAGTTGCCTGCAAGTTCATAAATTTCCGCCTTGTATTTATAACTTTCTTTTACTCTTTCCTTGTCTCCTATTTGTTCAGCAGTATACAGACAACTGTCAAAACATGCATGGGCTTTCACGAAATCATTCATGCTTCTGTACATATCTCCCAGACTTAAGTATGCCGAAGCTATACCTTTTTTATCTCCTATTTCGCGATTCGTGTTAAGTGTTTTTTCATAATACTCAAGTGCTAACGGGAATTGCAGTAGTTTCTTATAGACATCCCCGATATTGTTTAATAATGCCGCTTCAACATTCTTTGCTCCGGTCGCCTGTGCATATTTCAATGCCCGTGTATAACAATTAAGCGCTTTATCAGTATTCCCCATGTCATAATAAATAAGCCCGATATTGGTCATGATAGAAGAGGCGACCGAACTATCGTGAGCTTCCTCTGCAAACTGTAATGATTTGGTAAAGTATTCAAGGGCTGTGTTGTATTTTTTTTGTTCATAATATATCAGTCCGACGTTGGTGGAAGCGGAAACAATCCCTTTGATGTTTTTAATCTCTTCCTGAATTGTCAGTGATTTAAGATAGAATTGGAGAGCTTTGTGATATTCGGTCTGATCGTAATAAAGGCTACCGATATTGTTGTATGTATATGCTATCCCTTTTTTATAGCCGATCTCCTTTTGGACTTCGAGAGATTGCATATAATAATTCAGGGCCTCGGTATAATTGCTCTTAATGTGATACACTACTCCGATAAAATTCAGGGAGTTTCCGATCCCTTTGTCATACCCGGTTTTTTTGCCAAGAGACAGTGCGGACTGACCATATTCCAATGCTTTTTCAGGGTCAGAAGATTTTAGTTCCCAGCACAGGGCATTAAGCAGTTTTACTTTTGATGTATCTGAACCGGTATTCTGAAGTACTGATCTGAGGCTATCGATCTTTTTACTCTGGGCGAAACATGAAAGCGTAAAAAGCAGGACCATCAACAATAAAACAATATATATATCCTGAAGTTTTTCAAATGACAGTCAATATATAGAGGTTAATACTGAAAGAAAAGTTCTTATTAAAAGTTCCATCAACATAAATTGCTTACAATTAATCATTTTCAAATATAAACAATCACTTAATTAAAAGCAAAAAAAAAGTACAGATCCCTGGCTCAGACGTGGAATAACAGGAATATTCACGAAGTATTGCTTAATATAAATCAGGACACTTGTATTCTGCTCTTCAATTACTAATAATGATTTCCTTTGCCGAATAGAACCCAGTTGGCGTTTCAACTATTAAGAAGTAGGCCGAACCCGCAAGACCGGATATGTCAATATATATATCATTACTCCCTTTTGAAAGAAGGATCTTTCTGTTCATTATTTTTTGCCCCAAAATATTTACCACATTTAAATCAGCTTCGGTATTTTCAGGTGAAACTATTCCAAGGTTCAATTGACCGGGAGAAAGATGATAATTCAGATCGAATGGCAGGCTGAAAGGATCACAATCTGCTACAACAATTTCTGAATATCCGAATTTCCCGTCAAAATCGGTCTGCTTTAAACGGTAGTATGCAACTCCTCCAAACCCGTTGCTTTCTGTATATGAATAATCAATAGCAGTGTTGCTGTTTCCCGCAC
>CAZSJF010000393.1:0-2723 GCA_964606705.1 uncultured Bacteroidales bacterium | reverse complement strand
TGTGTTGGGTGTGTTTGGTGTTTTTATAAATTATATATTCAACTAATTAAAAAAAATCTTATCTTTGAAAATAAAATCTAATCTAAAAAGTGCGGGGTCAGCACGATAAACACTGACAACAATAAAATGAAAAATTTTACTATTGTATTGATTGTTTTAATTGGAATGATAACTACGGTAAATGCACAGATTCCGAATTTCAACTTCGAAACCTGGACTAATGGCGCTAATTCTGCACCTGACGGATGGTCTGACCATGGCAGTAATCATGTAGGGTTTTATCCTGTAACACAAACAGCTGATGAATATCTTGGATCTTATGCTGTCCGTATTGAAAATTTCGTTGATAATAATGACACAACTGAAGGAAACTTTTTTACGACACGTCCTGATGATGAGGAAGGATTCGGTCCTGCATTTGCTATATCAACCCGTTATAATAATCTGAAAGGCTATTACAAATACACCCCGTTAAACAATGACACAGCACAGATAATTGTTTATATAACAAAAACAGGTTTTGTAGGGCAATGGGGGGATCTGCTTGCATGGGGACAGGGAAATCTGCCGGCAGCATTAACATATACTCCGTTCTCAGTCGGATATCTTGATTCTCTTGATAATTTTTATTATTTCTGCGATGTAACAGTTCCTGACAGCGGATTTATTGACATAGCTGCCTATAAAATGTTTGGAACAACACCAGGCGAACTTGACCCTCTTGGCAATTCAGTTTTGATAATTGATGCATTAAATTTTGACACCTATCTTACAGGAATTAATGAATATATGGACATAACAAAGGATTTTACCTTGTATCCCAATATTAATAACGGCATTTTTGATGTAAATTTTGAAACCTCAGAAAGCGATTACACTACAATTAAAATTTATGATATGAATGGAAGAGAAATTATTAATTCGTTCAGTGGCAACCTGAATTCAGGCAATCATGAATTTCATTACAATTTACCGGAATTAAATAACGGAAATTACCTCTATGTAGTTGCAACAGGAAAAGGATATAAATCAGAAAAAATCTGTATTCAAAAATAACAAACAAAAATAAATCCCTTTCAGTACAGGTTTACAGCCTGTACTGAAAGTAACCATCACATTTCTTACACAGATTCATTTTTATCAGGCTCGCACATGATGAATACCTTCAAGTATTTTTGATTTAACTATATTGTTCAGTATAATTATTTTTTCAAATGTTTTCATGATTATTGTTTTAACTAATCAGTGTCTTACAATGCTTGATTTTTCAATGTTTTTGTTCACGCAGAGAATCGCAAAGAAAAATCGCAAAGCACGCAAATATTTGATATTAAGAATGATAATTTCTCTGCGAACTTTGCGTAATACTTAGCGGCCTTTGCGTGAAACCATATTTTACTACCTGACAATCAGAGTTATAAAATGACATCATAGATTTATAATAAGACACTGATTAATTACATTTTTTTAATAAAATTACCGGGTTTCCGTCATATTTTGATTTATAATCCATTGAGCAGCCTGCATATTTGATATTGCATATGTTTTCATTTCTTCCGCTTCTTTCTTATATTTTTCAATATAATTTATCGTTCCTTTCGTCCTGTATTTATAAAGGCTTTCCATGTTATTGTTATGTACGATCAGGAAATATTCGTCACTTACAACCCCGCATTTGTCATCAGCACAAAAATAGATGTACGGGCGGTGTTCCTTCAGCAAATCTATCCCCGGAGTATTGTTTACATACGGCAGTTTAAGTATTCCCATAATGGTAGGGAATACATCTATCTGTCCGCCTATGCAATCAAAAGAACGGCCTGACAACATAGAAGGGGCATAAAATATCAAGGGTGTATGGTGATAATCCAGTGGCATATCATAAACCGGATTTTCAGCCGTTCCGTGATCTGCAATAAAAACAAACAATGTATTGTTAAACCAGTTCTGTTTTTTACATAAACTGACAAATTTGTTTAATGACCAGTCTGCATATTCCACAATTTGTTTCTTTATATCCTGCTGTTCAGGTTTGAAATATTCCGGGACAAAATACGGGCCGTGGTCACTGGCTGTCATAAACACCGCAAGAAAAGGCTTGTCTTTATTGTAAAACGAATTTAAAACAGGTATTGAGAATTCAAACATATAGTCGTCAGGAACACCAAGTGTGGTCTTTACCTTTTCCGAAGGATAGTTTTTCTGCGATATTATTTCCTCAAAGTCATTGGCTCTGAGAAATCCTCCTATATTATCAAACTGTTCATCATGTGTTGTAAAGTATACTGCAGAATAGTCGTATTTCTTCAGTGTTGTCGCAATGCCTGAATATTTCAGCATATTTACACCTTTCATGGGATGGTGGCTGAATAAAGCAGGGTATGAAAAAAGCGTGCTGTATACGCCGTTAAATGTATGTATCCCTGCCGTATAAATATTGTCAAATGTATATGACACTTCTGCTATACTGTCAAGAAAAGGTGTCAGGTTTCCGGTGTTACCGTACCTCTTCATTTTTGCAGAACCCATGCTCTCCATAATAATTATGATTACATTGGCTTTTGTTTTACAGATACTGTCGGGTATTATTTCCCTGGCCAGAGGGGAGGAATATCTGCCGGAAGATTTAATGCTCAGATAATTTTTTACATTTCTTATTGCAATACCGTTGTCTATTAATGCAATAAGAAATGTAAAAAAACACCACCAAACACACCCAACAC
>CAZSJF010000392.1:0-2730 GCA_964606705.1 uncultured Bacteroidales bacterium | reverse complement strand
TGTGTTGGGTGTGTTTGGTGTTGGTGGGGACTTAATGATCGGAGTGTGCGTCCATATTTTGCTAAATTTTTTATGACTGCTGAAGTTAACATTGCTGAAGCAGAAACATTGAACAGTTCAGTATCTTTATATCCAAATCCTGTAAGCGATAATTTAAATGTTGATTTTACATTTGAAGAAAAAACATATTTACAGATTTCAATATTGAATATTACAGGTCAGTTGATTAATACAGAAATATTAAATAAACCGCAAGGTAATTATACAACAAGTGTTAAAATGAATGATTTACAAACAGGTATCTATATTGTAAAAATACAATCTGATATTATAAATCATCAGTTTAAGATTATAAAAATTGATTAGGCATTTTCACATTAGCCCTATTTGTCACTTATGCTGAAAAAATAGAATTAGATTAACCCTGCCAGTCGCAGGCTGGGATTTTTGATCCGAAAGTTTTTGGATTTTTAAGTATACTCACCAATAAATTCTTCGTAATTCATCATTCCTTGTTGGACGTTCGATATTCCATTTAAAAAACAACAGAACTACTCATACGTGACCACAAAGTCCCACATATAATTATTTCCCGGCGGGCAGTCAAAATCCATTTCATCAGTGCCGCAGTCCCACTCCAGGTTGCTGTTAACATCTATAAGATAAGTTGTACATGGTTCCGTTGCTCCCGCACCTAATCTCCATGTTACCACAGCCGTTTTCCCTCCTTCAATTGTGAAACCTCCAACTTTCTCTCCTGCTGATGCCAGTTCAAACACATTGCTATCGTTGAGGAAACAATTTCCGCCAGGGCCGAAAAAATTTGTTCTCGCCCATGTAGTATCACCTGTATCACATGGTGATGACCAGCTGCCCATAGTTTCAAGCAATTCATAAATTACACTTGAATCTGTAACAAGCTGGCAATGCCTGTACCAAATATTCCGGAATGTCATTTTAATGCTCTTATAATCTCCGGCAGGTATTTCTATTTCTGAAAATGTATAATCCTCAAACAGCTTAATATCTTTGTTGGTAGCACTTGTAAGCCTTACCCATTCCAGATTATCAGATTGTCCTGCCATTACTTCGCCCTGAGAAACCCACACGTCGCCGATACATAATTTAAGGCTGGTGGTATATACTGCAGTGGTATCACCAAACAATGACGGATTTGATTTTAATCCTTTTATGGATTTACCGCCATCTGCTATAGGATTTAATGTTTGAAATTTAAGCGTACCTGTTGTGCTGCTGTTGTCATCATCATTATTATTATCGTCTTTCTTACTGCACCCTGCAAATAATATAAACACACATAATAAAGCAGCTAAAATTGATTTTGTCTTCATCTTTCTGTTTTTTTATCGTTAATATTTAATTTGAATTCATGCAGGCAAAAATATGCAAATTTTTTTATTTTCAGAATTTCTTACATGAATTATTTGTACATATCGGAATACGCGCACCAACAGGTTATTTTATAACCAGCTTGCCAATAGAAACGACATTTTCATCATTACTCAATTTATAAATGTATAATCCACAGGGTAAATTTTCTCTGTCAACTTTTAATTGAGTTGAAGTAATATTACTAAAACATTTTACAATCTGGCCACTTGTATTAATTATTGTTAAAGTATGCTTCAGGTGTTGCGGATTATCAAATTCAACAGTTGTATAATTACTGAACGGATTCGGATAAACAATAACATTATTTTCCTCAGTCAGGTCATATGAAATATGTGAAGCATAATTTTCTATGATATTTTTAAACTGATAAAAAATATTATTTGTAATTGCAAAATGCCTGTAAAATGTTGAATATGTTGCAATGCCAACACTAAAATATTCAATATTATCAGTATAAAAAAGAGAACTTCCGCTTTGGCCCGGAATCAATCTTGCTTCAGAACTTTTTAATCCTATTTCAATAGGCGTCAAAGCAGGAGGGTATAAAACATCTATTTTACCGTAGTTATAATAAAGTGTATCTCCGTTTACTTTTATTGAAGTATCTATTGCAGAGGCATCATAAGGATAACTGAGTTTATGAAACACTTTATCTGAATAATAACTTGTATCAGTACTAAATGCCATTCCAACCCAACCTGTTTGTTCTCCAATAGGATATTTTAATTCCAGTAATGCAAAATCATTGCTCAAAGAAGTGTGTGAATAATATGATTTAAAAATATAATATTTTTTCACAATGCTCCCCGGCAGTATCGGATGAAAAACACCATTATCAAATCCTGTTGTTATAAATGTACTATCCCCTCTCCATGTTTCGCTATCATAATTTCTTATGCAATGTGCTGCAGTTAAAACTAAATTTTTGCTGATTAACATTCCCGAACAACAGCCTCCCAGCGTGTCATTATAGTATCTGAACAACCGTATAGCGGTTCTGATTGGATAATCTGTTATATCAAAATAAAGCGCTGCTCTTTCAATTTTGCTGAATTCAGTACCATCATAAAGATTATAAACAGGAGGTTCAAGATCCAATGCAACCTGATCACCCATCGAACCTACAGAGGAAGTTGTTTTGTCAAAAGTAACACTACTATCATATGATACCGGAAAAATCTCATCTGCAGTTCCCGTTTCCACATTATAAACTATAATAGTATCGGATTGTCCTACGACATAAAAACTTATGAATAGAAACAAAAAAATCAGTTTGCTTTTAAGTACCAACAAAAACAACCAAACACACCCAACACA
>CAZSJF010000391.1:951-2737 GCA_964606705.1 uncultured Bacteroidales bacterium | reverse complement strand
ATCACATCATCTTCTTTAATCTGATTTTCAGATGCCAGTTGTAAAACTGTACGCATTGCACTTAAATTAGCGATAATACATAGTTTGGCAAGCTGTTTTACTTCCTTTTTCAGCAGATAAACAGCAAGATTCTGTATGCAGCGGTTATCATAAATAAGCTCATCTATGTATTCAGTATTACTTATAAACACAGGCCTGACATTGCCTTCTGCTCCATGTCCATATCCGATAATCATTTTCACCGAATTGCTTTCAAGAAGTTCTTTAGCTCTTTTTCTTAAAATTTCCATTGTATTTCGATTAATTCTGTTTTCAGATAATATCGGTTTAACTAAAAAATAAAATCTTTTTTTTCAATATCAGCCATGTTACTATATGCATTATACGGGCCAAGCTTTCTGATTTCTTCTGTAAAAGAATTTACAATATCACCCCATCTTGCACCTTCAGCTGCTGAGACCCATGAATAGCATATACGGTTAACATCAACGCCCATGAATTCAGCCAGCTCCCTGAATACTATCCAGCGTCTTCTTGCATGAAAATTTCCTGAAACATAATGACAATCATTAGGATGACACCCTGAAACAATAATACCATCGGCACCATAAGCAAAAGATTTCAGAAGAAGCATGAAATCAACACGACCTGTACAGGGAAACCTTACAATTCGTACATTTGGAGCATACTTCACACGGCTTGTCCCTGCAAGGTCTGCTCCTGCATAAGTACACCATGTGCAAACAAATGCAACAATCTTTGGCTGAAAATTATTCATATTAGAAACACTTTTATTTATTTAATAATGCCATCAATTCAGAACCTATCTGCAAATGCGAGCAACCCTGAAGGTCTATTGCTTTGGGCCTGCAAAGGGCAACACATGTACCGCAACCCTGACAAAGGACTTCATTAACGACTGAAACATTTCCCTGTATATCAAAAGTTATTGCAGAATACGGACATACTTTAATACACATCTGGCAGGCACAGCAAAGCATTTTGTTAATATGAGCAGTAGTAACGGCTACCTGTACTGAACCTTTCGCAATAGTACCAAGAATACGGGCAGCTACAGCCCTTGCCTGAGCAACTGAGTCAGTAATATCTTTAGGTCCCTGACAACTCCCTGCAATATAAACACCGTTTGTTGTTGTTGCAACAGGATCAAGTTTAGGATGTTTTTCAATATAAAATTTATTATTATCTACGCTTATACCTGCAACATGAGCTATATCTTTAACTGTTTCCCTTGCTTCCATTGCTGTCATCAGTATTACCATATCAGCAGGAACTTCAAGAGTTTTGCCTGTACGTTTTTCATTTAACTGAATAAGCATACTGCAATTATCTTTTTTATCTGCTTTTCTTATTACAGGCAATTCATTCTCCTGGTCAAACATAAGGAACATTACTTTTTTCCTTGAAGTTTCCGTATAAAACTCTTCACATCCTTTGGACATTGTGCGCATATCAGCATAAAGTTCATATATGCTTGATTTCGGCAATGCTGACCTTATCTGGTTTGCATATTTAAGGGCTACAGTACAACAAATTCTGGAGCAATATTCATGATATTTTTTATTACGGCTGCCTGCACAATGTATAATAGCAATATGTTCAGGAACTGTACCATCTTTTTTAACTATATTTCCTGATAATAACATTTTTTCAAAATCAGAGGAAGTAATAATATCGGGCAATTTTCCGTACATATACTCAGGAATAGAGACAGGATCAAATGGTTTAAGACCAGTCGCGATGACAATATTACCAAATTGCAGTT
>CAZSJF010000391.1:0-892 GCA_964606705.1 uncultured Bacteroidales bacterium | reverse complement strand
CTGTATTAAGAAATAATTCAATATTTGTATTTTCAGAAACCTGTTTCACCAGTGGTTTAAGCATTTGAGAAGCGCTGTTAAGATGAGGATAAGTAAGGTCAATATCAGCAGTATGCCCCCCTAACTTACCTGATTTTTCAAAAAGAAAAACCTTTTTGCCTGCATCTGCTATTTCCAGTGCTGCAGTTATTCCTGTAATACCTCCTCCTATAATAAGGGTAGCAGGATTGATATTAACAGAACGTTCATTAAGTGGAATATGATGGTTTACGCGATTGATGGCAGCTACAACAAGAGCTTTTGCTTTTTCAGTCGCTTTATCCCTGTCTGTATGAACCCATGAAACATGTTCCCGTATGTTAGCCATCTGAAAAAGGTAAGGATTCAATCCTGCGTTTTGTAATGTCTTTCTGAATGTGAGTTCATGTATTCTCGGTGAGCAGGCGGAAACAACAATTCTGTTAAGATTAAACTCCCTGATATCTTTAATGATTAAATCCTGGCCCGGATCCGAACACATATACTTATAATTTCTAGAAACCACTACATTCGGCAATTCTTTCATTTCTTCAGCGATAGCTTCAACATCAACCATCTTTGCAATGTTTGACCCGCACCAGCATATATATACTCCTATTTTTGGTTTATCCATGTCAGTATTGTCGTTGTTAATTGATATTTTCTTTCTTTCTGGCAGCTTTTTTTATCTGTGCAAAATATACGGCGACCGGACGATACGCAAGATGCGACCATTTCGAAAATGGCACTTCTATTGTAAGCATTGGCGTCAGAACCATAAGATGGATAAGGTATGTTATATATGTTGCAACTGGCATACCTGCTATTCTGAAATAATGTAACAGGATACCTGATAGTGTTGTTACAAACAGCA
>CAZSJF010000390.1:0-2740 GCA_964606705.1 uncultured Bacteroidales bacterium | reverse complement strand
TGTGTTGGGTGTGTTTGGTGGGGTGTGTTAAAATTGATGATGCCAGTGCCTATGCTCATTTCGGCATAGGGCAGGTGATGATGAAAAGCGGGAATCCCGAGGAAGCTGCTGAATGTTTTTTGAATGCCACAGGCCTGCAGTATTTTTATCCGATGGCCCATTACAAACTGGGAGAAACCCTTTGCCAGCTGAAAAAATATGAAGAGGCTGCGCAGGCTTTTGAAGTAGCACTTTCCCAGTCTCCGAAGATGATAAGGGCAAGACAGTGGCTGCAAAAAATTTATTCTGAAAATCTTAACGAAAAAGCAAAAGCAGAAAAACAAAAAGAAATTGCCGCCATGCTGACCAAAGGCACTGTTTACATTGTTTCAGGCCTGCCAAATTCGGGTACTTCCATGATGATACAGATGCTTGAAGCCGCAGGCTTGCAGGTTTTTACCGATAATAAAAGAATACCCGGCGATGACGATCCGAAAAATTATCTTGAACATGAACAGGCAAAATCGTTTGCACGTGATAGATCATGGCTGCCACAGGCAGAAGGCAAAGCAGTTAAAATTACAGCACAACTCCTTTTCCATCTGCCGAAAAATTTCAACTATAAAATCATCTTCATGCAGCGTGACATTAATGAAATTATCGCATCCCAGCAGAAAATGCCTGGGAAAAAACAGGATACTTTCCCTTTACAACTTGCTGATACCTTTCAGAAAACTATAGAAAAGGTAAAAGTCTGGGTTGATGAATCGCCCAATGTGGAAATGCTTTATATTGATTATCCCCATGCCGTTGAAAATCCTTCTGAAGTGGCAGAAAAAGTGTGTTTGTTCTTTAACCTGCAACTCGATACAGAAAACATGGCCCAGGCAGCAACAGCAGATAATTACAGAAATAAAAAATAACTTTGTTGTTCTTATATCATTATTTACAGGGTGTTATGCTGACCCATAAATTTGAGGATTAAAAAAATCTAAAATAAAATTAGTAAAAATATTTTTTTATATTATCTTTACCAGACTTTTAGTTACATGTTATTTTATTTGTATAAAAAATATTTCAGAATTTAATATAAAAAATATGGCAAAATCTACATTTGAAACGAAATTAAAGAAGTATTCTGCTCTTGCTGTTGCTGCTGTTGCCGGCATAAGTGCTGCAAATGCTCAGATTGGATACGCCGACCCTGCCGATATTATCTATAACGGCCCCGGTACATATCCTATAGATCTTGATAATGATGGAACACAAGATTTTTATTTTAGAATAACCACATTTACAGGAGGTACTTATATCAGTTCAAGTGCATATAGTCATTATAATTCAAATTTCGCTAGAATTGGCGCTTATTCAAGCAATAAAATTATGATTACTTCATCATACTATGTAAATGCCCTTGCAAAACCTGACCATGTCAGTTCTTCCAATTCCTGGTACAATGGTGAGCTTCTTCTGGCAAATACATGGTATGGTACTAACAACGGCGCTCCATGGGGGCCATACTCAAACGGAAATTTTAAAGATAACAATGAACATTATGTTGGTGTTAGTTTTGAAAATGCCACCGGCACACATTACGGCTGGATAAGATTGACGGTTGACTATCCTGCCAATCAGGTGACAATACTTGATTACGGTTATGAAGAAACTGTTGACGGTGCTATACACGCCGGAGGTTTTCCAACTATGTTCACCGGAACAACTAACTGGTTTGATCCTTCCGCCTGGGATAAAGGTATACCTACCGAAGCAGATGATGCTAATATAAATCCCGGACACAATATTACTCTCACTGCTGATGCCACTTGTTTTATGTTCAATAATCATGGAATTATCAATGCAGACTCTTATACACTTACTGTCGGTTCTAATTTTGAAAATTCCAATACTTTCAATTCCGGCACAGGTACTGTAATACTGGCCGGAGATTTTACAGATGATGCCCAAAGATATGTTTACTCTGCTCCTGATCTGGTACTTTATAATCTGGTAGTCAACAATCCTAATGGTTCTTATGAAGTTACCACAACCGGTGGAGATATTGATGTAAACAACGATTTTCAAAATACAGCTTGTCAGGATTTTGTAGTTGATGCACTAAATACATTTGATGTTTACGGAAATATGACGAATGCTGCAACCTTTACATGCGACGGAACATTTAATCTGCGCTCCGATGCATCCGGCACAGGTAGTTTACTTAATAGTGGCACTATCGGCGGTACAGGTACATTTAATGTTGAAAAATATCTGACGGACACCCGCTGGTGGTATGTAAGTTCTCCTATGACTAATGCTACTGCTGCTTCATTCGGTGTGTTATCTGCTGTTCCTAACACCAATACCCGCTTGTTTTACTACAACGAACCAACAGCCGCGTATGTTAATGTTACAAATGGAGCTGATGCCTTACCTGTTCTGGCAGGATATTCCATAAAGAAATTTAATGCAGGTGCTTTAACAGCGGTTTTTACAGGTACAATAACCAATGGTTCGGCAGGAGCCGCTGATAATCTTACAAGGACTGCAATAGGTCTTTTCGATGGTTATAATCTTGTTGGTAATCCTTACCCTTCAGCAATAGACTGGGGCAGCCAGGCATCGCCGACACCGGGCCTCGATATGACTAATCTCGAAACGACAATCTGGTACAGGACAAACAGTTCCATTGCTACATATAACTGGACAACAGGAGTAGGTGCAAACGGAGGACAGCAGGAAATTCCTGCCATGCAGGGATTCT
>CAZSJF010000389.1:0-2760 GCA_964606705.1 uncultured Bacteroidales bacterium | reverse complement strand
CTTCATCAGAACGGCAAACAGCTTGTTATTACTTCTGACAAGCCGCCTGTTGAAATAGTGGGTATTGAACCCAGATTGCTTTCAAGGTTTAAATGGGGGCTTGCTGCTGACCTGCAGGTGCCTGACCTTGAAACACGAATGGCTATCCTGAAAAATAAATTGTATAATGACGGTGTGGAAATGCCCGAAGAAGTTGTTGAATACCTTGCATACAGCATTACAACCAGCATACGTGAACTTGAAGGTGCCCTGATATCTATACTTGCACAGTCTTCATTAAATAAGAAAGCTATCACACTTGAGCTTGCAAAGCAGATGATAGATAAATTCGTTAAAAATATCACAAGGGAAATATCCATTGATTATATACAGAAGATTGTTTGTGACTATTTCAGCCTTCCCGTTGATGTTATTAATTCTAAGACCCGTAAAAGGGAAATAGTACAGGCACGCCAGCTTGCCATGTATTTTGCCAAGAGGATGACGAAATCTTCCTTGTCAACAATAGGACTGCACTGCGGAAACAAAGACCATGCTACTGTATTGCATGCTTGTAGAACAGTTAATAATCTTGTTGAAACGGATAAACAGTTCAGGTCATATGTTGACGAACTGGAAAAGAAGATAAAATTATAACTCACCTCATATTTTAATTTCCATTTCTGATTGGAACCGCAGAGTAAATATAATACAGGAGTTTTATACCTTATTCCTAAGTCACTTTGTTTTTCAGATAATAATGAAGCCGTATTAAAAGATATTAATATTGACATTATCGATGAACTTGATGAATTTATTGTTGAAGATATCAGAACGGCAAGGAGATACCTGAAGGCTATAGGTTATAAAAAGAGTCTGGACAAAATAATTTTTCATGTTCTTGATAAACATACTGCCCCTGAGGATTTATTTGATTTTATTGAACCGGCCGTTAAAGGCAAAAATATCGGATTATTGTCTGAAGCAGGTTGTCCGTGTGTCGCAGACCCGGGTGCTGAAATCGTTAAAATTGCACATAGTAATAAAATAAAAGTAATGCCTCTCGTCGGCCCTAGTTCTATAATACTGGCTTTGATGGCTTCAGGATTCAACGGACAGAATTTTGCTTTTGTTGGATATCTGCCTATTGATAAATATAGCAGGGTGAAAGCTATTAAAAACGTAGAAAAAGATGCTTATCAGAAAAATCAAACCCAGATTTTTATTGAAACGCCTTACCGTAATAATAAACTTCTTGAGGATATATTAAAAACCTGCGACAACAAAACATTACTTTGCATTGCCTCAGATATTACAATGAAAGATGAGTTTATTGTCTCTAAATCTGTAGATGAATGGAAAAAACAAATTCCTGATCTCAATAAGAAACCGACAGTATTCTTGTTATATAAATAAGATGTCTTACCATTTTAAAAGTTATTCGTTATTTGTTAATCGTTACACAATTTCATGACCTTTAGTAACAAATAACGAATAACGGATAACGAATAACGAATAACGAATAACACATCATCCTTTATATGCAACAAAAAAAGGATTATGCAAGTCTTCCTTATTATAGATTAATTCTTCAGAATTATCAGCCCTGATCATTTTTCCTCCGGAATATTTTATTATTGCATGTCCTGCCGCTGTGTCCCATTCCATTGTCGGCCCGAAACGCGGATAAATGTCGGCAGTGCCTTCTGCTATCATGCAGAGTTTGAGTGAACTGCCCCTTGAAATAATATCAATATCTCCGTACCTTTTTTTTAATTCATTTATATTTAATTGTGTTATTTGATTCATGTGTGAACGTGAGCTTACGGCCGTAAATTTATGGGTTTTGTTATTAACAGGGAGTTTCACTGCCTTTGACAGCATAACTGCCATATTTATGTTTTCGTCAGCACCTGTAACTTCAGCTTTATATGAACCTGCTGTTCTTTCAGCAAAATACAGAAGATTTAATACGGGGGCATATATTACTCCTAAAACAGGTGTTCCTTCTTTTATTAATGCAATATTCACGGTAAATTCATCATTTCTTTTAATAAATTCCTTTGTGCCGTCAAGCGGGTCAACCAGCCAGAAATATTCCCATGATTTTCTCTCTTCATAAGATATATCCTTACCCTCTTCACTTAATACCGGTAATCCTGTAGCTTTCAAATGTTCTGTTATTAGATCATGGGATTTCTTATCGGCTAAGGTCAGAGGGGAATTATCATTTTTTATCTGTATGTCAAAATTCCCGGTATTGTATACTGTTAGTATTTCTTTCCCTGCACTAATAGATGCCTGTATAGCTATATCTAATAACATGTATGTATATTGAAACAAAATCCAATATTACTCAAAATCCGCGTAAATAAAAAGCAGCAAATATTTAGAGTGTAACTTATAAACATGTATAATATTGAAAATCAAATATATATGTAATTTTTAACAATTTTGAAAGGGGTCATAAAATCAAAAAAAAGTAAAAACACTTGCATGTTACTTTTTAGTGCTAATTTTGAAACAAAATTGAAAAGGTAATCGTTTAAAAAGTTAAAAAAAAGAATTAGTAACCAAAAAATTAAAATTATGAAAAAAGTTATTTTAAGTATGGCTCTCGCATTAGGAGTGTTTGTTTTTACTAATGCACAGGATTTAGTTTCTAAAAAAGGAACACCGATTCTCCCGGTAGCAGGTGAATGGGCAATTGGAATTGATGCAACTTCTACCGGGAGAATCGGTGTTCCTTTTTCACAAACCAACCCAAACACACCCAACACA
>CAZSJF010000388.1:0-2783 GCA_964606705.1 uncultured Bacteroidales bacterium | reverse complement strand
TTCCCATCCTTCGTCAGTATCTCCTTCAACAGAAATGAAATGTACTAACATAACGCCTCCGGTAGTTACATCTTCAGGAGGAGTTATGTTAGTACATTTCATTTCTGATGAAGGAGATACTGACGAAGGATGGGAAGCATTTTATAATTCTTCTTATTCAGGCATCAATGATATGGAATTGAATAATTTAACAATATCTGTTTATCCAAATCCTGCAAAAGACAATGTCTCTGTCAAAATAATCAACCCCGGTAAAGAAAAACTGACTATAATTTTAGCGGACATCTTTGGCCGGGAAATTGAACAATTTGATGCTTCAATACAGAATGAGTTTGAATTTAACAGGCAAAATATCACAAATGGCATGTATTTTATTCAATTGAAAGATAAGGACAGAATATTAAATACGAAAAAATTAGTGCTTTATTGAGCATCCCCGTTCCCATATAGTTTGTTCAAAAAAAATAAAAAACAAATAGTTCGGTGGAACTTTCTGCTAACAAAACAACCACAAGTGGATAATTTGCCCGTAGGGCAATAATGACAATAAAAAAACATATACAACAGATAATCTTTTTCCCGTAGGGAATATACGTCACTATCATAACTTTGGCAAAACAGGATTTCTTTATATATTCGCTTTTAAAATATTCATGACAAATATTACTCCTGACACATGAAAAGATTCAAAAAAGTTTATATTGAAATCACAAATAAATGCAATCTTGCCTGCAGTTTCTGCTTCAAAAGCAAAAGAAAGCCTGAATCAATGAATGCCGCATTGTTCAGCAAAATACTTGATAAAATAAAACCATATGCCGATTACGTTTACCTGCATGTAAAAGGCGAACCTTTTCTTCACCCTGAAATCGGTAAATTTCTGGATATATGTTATGACAAAGGATTTTATGTTAATATAACCACAAACGGCACGTTAATAAAGGATGTTAAAGACATAATACTGAAGAATTCCACAGTAAGGCAGATAAATTTTTCTCTGCACAGTTTTAATGAAATCTCAGACAGTAAAAACAAAAGTGAATATTTAGGCAATATTTTTTCATTTGTAAAAGAAGCTCTTGAAAAAACCGGTATTATTATATCTTTCAGGTTGTGGAACCTTATAAAAAAAGATGGTAATATCATTCAGAATCCTGAAAATACAGCCCTGATTCAGGCTATTGAGAAAGAAACTGGCTTTGCATATAAAACTGATGAAAAGTCTGTTTCTGAAAGAGGATTTAAAATTTCCGACAGGCTGTATCTGAATTTCGACCATGAATTCAGGTGGCCTGACACAAATGATGAGAATGAAAATGACACAGGCTTCTGCTATGCTCTCAGGCATCATGTTGCCGTGCTTGCAGATGGGACTGTGGTGCCTTGCTGCCTGGATGCTGACGGTATAATGGAATTGGGCAATGTGTACAGGCAGAAATTCAGCGAGATAATTGACGGAGAAAGAGCAAAAAACATATATAACGGCTTTTCAGATTCAAAAGCTGTTGAAAAACTTTGCATGAAATGTCAATATAAGAGCAGGTTTGTATAGTATTCATAATTAAGTTGATTTATTTTTTATATTTGTAACAGCTCCTTAATAATCCTGCATGATTAATAAAAAACACATAACCATATTTTTTATTCTTTTTGTTGCAATACTTGTATGCTGCAAAAAAAACAAGGATAACACCATTTTTCTGGAAGGTAAAATCTATGATCCTAACCAGAATGTATATGTAAGCAATGCCCTTGTTACAATATCTTCAAGCAGTATACAGTCAGGTATTTATAATTCCAACTATCAGGATATTAAAACGGCAACAACAGATGCCAGTGGCTTTTACAGCCTGGAAATACCTGAGGAAAAGGTCATAGATTACAGGTTGTTTATCCGGAAAGATAAATATTTCGAAAATACGGTTAATATCAGCCCTGATGTTCTGATACCGGGCGAAACATATACTTCAGATTACAACCTGTATCCTGAAGCTTATATAAAACTGGAAGTTAAAAATAATGACCCGTTCGACAGTCTTGATTTTATTGCATATTCCATAAAGAATGCGGTTTATGGCTGCCCATGCTGCTGTTCTGACAGCATTTATCAGGGACAGGGTGAAGATTACGAAAAGACAATAAAATGCAAGGTTTATGGATCGCAATATGTGGTAATAAGCGGGCATGTTAATAAAAATGGCAGTGACAACCTTTTATGCGACTCCGTTTACTGTACTCCCTTTGACACGACCACATATCTGTTATACTATTGACAGAATACAAAAAAAAAGTTTTTTCCTGATAAATTTTTATAAATTTGTATCTGAATCATTCCTGTAATTCATAATGAAAAAAAATAATATTAAAGAACCTGTATGTTTAAACTGTGATGTTTTTAGAAAATCATATTTTAACAGGCTTGAGAAAGAAGATATTGCGAATTTGATGTATAATAAAAGCTGCAGGCAGTATTCCAAAGGAGATACCATATTCAGTTCAGGGCAAAATCCTACGGGTATTTATTGTTTGAATAAGGGTCGTATAAAAATTTTCAAGATAGGCATTGATGGAAAAGAACAAATTGTGAGATTTGCATTACCTGGCGACCTGGTCGGCTACAGATCTATACTTGGAAGAGAAAATTATTCCGCATCTGCTACCGCATTGGAAGATTCAATAGTATGTTTTATTGACAGAAATTATTTCTATCAGATTCTTGCTAAATATCCTGAAATTGCACAACAGCTGATGATATATTTATGTCGTCTGCTTGAAGAAGCTGA
>CAZSJF010000387.1:0-2787 GCA_964606705.1 uncultured Bacteroidales bacterium | reverse complement strand
AATATAAAATATTTATATTTTTTTCATTACAGATATTTTTCTTAAAAGTATTTTCCCAGCAAGGCGAGTGGACATGGATGAACGGAGATAACTTTTTAAATTCGCCAGGTGTATATGGAACGCAGGGTACTCCAAATGCCAGCAATACTCCTCCCGGTTTGTATGAGGCATGTGAGTGGACAGATTTGCAGGGAAATTTCTGGCTGTTCGGAGGTGCAGGAGCTAACGGTTCTTCCAGGTATGGTGATTTATGGAAATATGATCCGGTAACAAATGAATGGGCTTGGATGAAAGGTCCTGGAATCCCTAATCAATCTGGCGTTTATGGAACTCAAGGAGTTTCTTCGGCTGCTAATAACCCCGGTGGCAGATGTGCGAATATTACATGGACAGATAATAATGGTAATTTATGGCTTTTTGGTGGATTGGGATATGATGTAACAGGTGCTCATGGCGTACTAAGTGATTTGTGGAAGTATGATATTGCAACAAATGAATGGACCTGGATGAAAGGCGATGATATAATTAATCAATATTCAGGTGTTTATGGAACTATTACTGTCAGTGATCCTGCAAATCACCCCGGTGCCCGTAATGAGGTAAGTTGTTCCTGGACTGTTAATGATGAGTTATGGCTTTTTGGTGGTGATGGCTGGGGTTTCCATAATGATTTATGGAAATATAATACTTTAACAAACGAATGGACATGGATGAAAGGCAGTAATACAACCAATCAGGCTGGTGTTTATGGTACACAGGGAGTTTCTAATGCTGCAAATACACCGGGATCAAGATGGGTATATTCAAGATGGAAAGACAGTGACAACAATCTATGGCTTTTTGGAGGATATGGATATGACATAAATGGAGGCGTAGGTTTGCAAAGCAACTTAAATGATCTATGGAAGTATAATATTTCAACAAATGAATGGACATGGATGAGTGGTTCCAGTACGAAAAACAATCCGGGTAATTATGGCACTAAATGCACTTCTTCTGTTAATTATTTACCAAGTTGCAGATGTGAAAGCAGAGCTTGCTGGACAGATAATTGTGGAAAGTTATGGTTATTCGGAGGCATCGAGATGATGGGGGCAAATTCATATAATGATTTATGGGTATATGACCCGGCTACAAATGAATGGACATGGGTTAGCGGAAGTAATATATCTAACCAAACATCCATTTATGGAACCAAGGGCGTTTCAAATCCAGCCAATATGCCTGGTAGCAGAAGTGGCTCTGTTTCATGGATAGATACAAATGAAAATCTCTGGCTCTTTGGAGGGCATTATTCAGATAAACTTAATGATCTGTGGAGATATGTTGTAGATCCTGCCTGTGCTGCAAGTTCAGGATTACAATTGATTTTAAATAATGATACAAATATATGTGAAGGTTCAGATGCAATAATAACAGCCGTCGGCGCTGCAGATTATATATGGAATAATGGAAGCACTGTTGCATCAATAACAGTATCTCCTCAAAGTACAATAACATATACAGTAACAGGCACAAACGGTTCATGCTCTGGAACGGATGAAATAATAGTGATAGTAAACCCGATACCAACAACTAATGCAGGAAATGATACTGTTATATGTATAGGTGCTGCAGCAACCATAACGGCAAACGGAGCTTCAGATTATGAGTGGAATACAACAAATACAAATGCTTCAATAACTGTATCACCGCAAAATACCACAACATATACAGTAACAGGTACAGATAATAATTGTTCAGATACAGATGAGATAGTTGTAACAGTAAGTCCATTACCGACAGTAAATGCAGGAAATGACACTGTAATATGCTTGGATTCAACTATCACATTAACGGCAAGCGGTTTTGTATCAAGTTATTTATGGAGCACGGGAGAAACAAATTCTTCTATAACAATAACACCACAGAATACAACAACCTATATTGTGACTGCTTATAACACATGGTGTAGTAGTGCAGATGATAAAGTTGTTACGGTAAACGGATGTGCCTTGTCAACGATATTCTTTCCGAATGTATTTACTCCAAATGGTGATGGAGAAAATGATATATTTAAGTTAAAAAGTTTAAATATTATAGATTTTGAGATGTATATATTTAACCGATGGGGACAAGAAATATTTTATACAACAGATATAAATGAAGGCTGGGATGGAAAGTATAAGGGAAAACTTTGTCCGCAGGGTGTTTATACATGGCTGGTGTTTTACAAAGGTATTGATAATACAGAAAAGCAAAAGAAATACGGATATGTAACTTTGTTAAAATAAATTTAGATAGGCATAAATGAAAAAAAATATTTATTTAATCGTTATGCTACAGATAATGTTCTTCCATTTATTCTCCCAGCAGGGCGAGTGGACATGGATGAACGGGGATAACACTGCAAATTCTGCAGGTGTATTTGGAACACAGGGAGTACCAAACCCCAACAATACACCACCTCCATTCTATGAAGCCTGCGAGTGGACTGACTTATCTGGAAATTTCTGGTTATTTGGCGGACTTAGTTTTGATTTTTATACGTATAGTGATTTATGGAAATATAATCCTGCAACAAATGAATGGACTTGGGTAAAAGGGCCTGGCATTCCTGCTCAACTTGGTGTCTATGGAACACAGGGTATTCCTTCTGTTAATAATAATCCGGGTGCAAGGGGATGGGGAGTTGCTACATGGACAGATGCTGATGGTAATTTATGGCTTTTTGGAGGAAGCGGCATTTATGGATATTTAAACTTTTTAACTTAAATATATCATTTTCTCCATCACCATTTGGAGTAA
>CAZSJF010000386.1:1732-2803 GCA_964606705.1 uncultured Bacteroidales bacterium | reverse complement strand
TGAGCTACAGAGAGGAGAAAGAGTTGCGAGTTACGAGGTGCGAGTTTGGAGTTTAGAGAAGGGTGTGAGTGTGGGCATGGGTTATTATACTCTGAAATTACAAAAACATTCAAAACTCGCACTTCGTTCTTACAACTGTCAGGCAAAAGTAATAAAAAATTGAAACCGGAAGTATAAAATTGACCGGAAGTTCAAAATATTTTATATTTGCTTTATCAAATATCAAAAAGTATAAATCAAACCTAAAATTTTATAAAATATGAAAAAAATTCTTGTTGTAGGTGCCGTCGGACAAATAGGTTCCGAACTGACCATGGAACTCCGCAGAGTGTATGGAAACGACAATGTCATAGCCAGCACACGCAAAACCCCGCCATCTGAAAAGGTTGCAAAATCAGGGCCTTTTAAATTCTTTGATGTCGTCAATAAAAACGCCCTCTATGAAGTATGCAAGGAATATGATGTTGACTGTATTGTCAACCTGGCTGCGATCCTTTCTGCTGCCGGCGAACAAAATCCGATGCTTGCATGGGATATAAATATGAACGGGCTTATAAATGTTCTTGAAGCCGGACGCGAGATGAAAATGGCACAGGTGCTTGTTCCAAGTTCTATTGCCGTATTCGGACCGGGAACACCTCTTGATTGCGCCCCGCAGGAAACTGTCCTCCACCCTTCCACCATGTATGGAATTACAAAGGTCGCAGGAGAACTGGTTGCAGATTACTATGTAAAAAAATATAATCTTGATGTACGCGGATTGCGTTATCCGGGTATCATAAGCAATGAAACGCTCCCGGGCGGCGGTACTACCGACTATGCAGTCGCAATTTATTATGATGCTGTAAAACATGGAAAATACACATGCTTTGTAAAAGAAGACACACGCCTTCCGATGATGTATATGCCCGACTGCCTCAAAGCCACGCTCGACCTGATGCAGGCCGACTTCCCAAAACTCAAACATCACAGTGATTTCAACGTAGGCGCTATGAGCTTTTCAGTAAAAGAACTAGCTGACAGCATAAGAAAATATATGCCGAACTTTCAAGTTGAATACAAACCCGATTT
>CAZSJF010000386.1:0-1722 GCA_964606705.1 uncultured Bacteroidales bacterium | reverse complement strand
CAGGCAATAGCCGACAGCTGGCCTGATGCAGTTGATGACACAGCCGCACGCCAGGAATGGGGATGGAAACCGAAATACGACCTTGATGCTATGACACAGGATATGCTTAAAGTGATAGGCGAAAAGCATAAAAAGGGGTTAATATAAATTTGCGATAATCTGCGAAATCTTCAGAAAAATAATATAATTTAAGTTTCGCTTATTTAAACCTATTGTTAGTTTTGATAATTTTATTATTCTACTTTTCTTTGTCTTGACATCCTTCTTTCATCGGGATAGATGCCGAAAAGTAACAAAAGGATATTATCTGATACTAAACAGTTTTCAAAAAATTATATTGAATTGAGAGAGGAATTGAATTTCTACAGCTTTTACTGTACCTACTATTACCACATAGCAACATAGGACACATAGTAATTTCACATAGAATTTAACCTATGTGTTTTTCTATGTGGACTATGTGCCTATTGTGGTTCATATTATTTTACTATGATTTTTTATAATTTTGTTAGCCATTTTGTTTAAGTTTCCCCAAAGCATTACCGATATCTTCAATAAGAACATCAGGTTCTTCAAGACCTATATACATTCTCACAAGATTGAAAGGAAGGTGGTTTTTATCTTTTTCTGTTTTATAAAACACCGATGCCGGAAAAATAAGGGATTCATACCCGCCCCATGAACACGCAATCAAGAATCTTTTGAGGCTGTTGCAGAATTTGTCAACCTGTTCTATCTTACTTGTTTTTAAAACAACTGAGAACAGTCCGCCGCAATTTTTCATCTGCTTTACGGCAAGCCTATACTGCGGATTTGTTTTTGAAAAAGGATACAATACTTTCTCAACTCTGGGGTGCTTTTCCAGAAATTGCACAACCTTCCGTGTCGTCTCAGAAACCCTGTCAAGCCTTAACTTCAAAGTGCGAAGGCCTCTGAGCATAAGCCATGCGTCATTGGGAGATATCACACCGCCGAAAGTCATATATTCCGTTTCAAAGATCTTCTTTATCATTTTTCTGTTACTGCAGATGACACCTGCAACAATATCACTGTGGCCGTTAATGTATTTTGATGCAGAATGGATCACAATGTCAATACCATATTCCAGAGGCGACTGGTTGAAAGGCGTGGAGTAGCTGTTGTCAATAACCGTTATTATTCCTTTTTTCTTTGCAATCCCTGCAATATATCCCAGATCCTGCATTTCGAAAGTAAAGGAATTAGGGCTTTCAAGATATATAAGAGAAGTATTTTTCCTGATGGCATTATCGAAATTTCTATTTACTGTGCCGTCAACCATTGTTACTTCGATGCCGAATTTTTTAAGAATTTTGTTAAACAAAGTATTTGTCCAGCTGTAAGGGTTCTGAACACATATGACATGGTCGCCTTTTTTAATATTTGAAACCACCGAAGCAGTTATTGCGGCACATCCGCTGCTGGTAATAAGAGCATCTTCGGCTCCCTGCAATGCTGCAATTTTTTTCCGCAGTATGTCAACAGTAGGATTTTTCCCTCTCGAATAAAAAGGCACTTCAAATTCATTGTCAATATTCTTCCGCATGGTTCCGACATCTTTGAAACAGAAGTTGCTTGTCTGAATTATCGGAGGAGATACAGCCCTGAAGTATTTGTCTCTCTCTTCGCCAAGCTGGTTTATTATATAAGATATGTCCATAATACAATATTTTTATAACGGAATAACTTCAATTTCCATTGTAT
>CAZSJF010000385.1:0-2818 GCA_964606705.1 uncultured Bacteroidales bacterium | reverse complement strand
GTCTGTAATAGCAAGGAACCTGTGTACAACAGAAAAGCTGGGAAATATACATAAGAAATTAGAAACTGAGTTAGGCATGAAAAATGCAAAGCTGGATGCAATATTTTATTGCCCTCATCATCCGGATAAAGGCTATCCTGAAGAAAACCCTGATTATAAGATTCACTGTGACTGCAGGAAGCCGAAGCCCGGTATGTTGCTGAAAGCTGCGGATAAATTTAACATCGACCTGAAAGAGTCTTATATCATAGGTGATTCGGAATCGGATATACTGGCGGGGAAAAGTGCAGGGTGTATTACTGTCGGCGTCAGAACTGGCAAAGGCGTTAGGAAAACGAAAACAGCTCCGGATTATATTTTTGAAGATCTTCCTGAAGCAGTTGATTTTATTGTTAATACCCCCTATGAAAAAGATGCAGTAGGAATTTACTACAGGATACAGCAAAGCAGAAACAAGCCATTTATTATCCTTGTTGGTGGTAATGCACGAAGCGGGAAAAGTATATTTTCTGATTATCTGATAAATTTCTTGAAAAAGGAAGATAAATCTGTTCTGAAAATTGAACTTGACAACTGGATTTTACCTGTTGAAAAAAGAGATATGAAAATGAATGTCTTTGACAGGTTTCAGAGCGAACTTATCTGCAGTGATATCTCTGATTTGTTTAATGGAAAAGAGATCAATCCTCAAGGGTATGTGAAACATCCGGAACATAAAATCCAACCTAAGGCTTATAAATACCGTGACGAAGAAATAATAATTATTGAAGGCGTTGTTGCATTAGGAATGGAAAAACTGAGGAAGATATCATCTTTAAATATTTTTGTTGATATAGATGAAAATATGCATAAGGAAAGATTTTATAAACTCTATGAATGGAAAGGATTTGATAAGAAAGATATTGACGAACTTTATAAAAAAAGAAAGGCAGATGAATTCAACATTATTGCTGAAAATGTTATTTTTGCAGATATAATAGTAAAACCGAGATAGATGATCATTACCCGCACACCGTTCAGGATAAGCTTTGTCGGGGGAGGTTCCGACCTGAAATCATTTTATTCAAAGCACAGGGGCGCTGTACTCAGCACTTCTATCAACAAATATATGTATATCTCTTCCCATAAGTTTTTTTATGAAGACCAGATACAGGTAAAATATTCAAAGACGGAAACTGTCAGTAATATTAATGACCTTAAACATCCGATATTAAGGGAAGCGTTAAGGAAAGCAGGTATCAACGGCGGAATAGAAATAAGTTCTATAGCTGATATTCCTTCAGGTACGGGTATGGGCACATCATCTTCGTTTACAGTAGGGCTGCTGCATAATTTATATGCCATAAAAAGAGAGTATGTCTCACGTGAACAGCTTGCAGATGAGGCATGCGGGATAGAAATAGATGTTTTGAAAGAGCCTATAGGCAAGCAGGACCAGTATATTGCGGCATACGGTGGATTGAATGTGATCTATTTTAATCAGGATGATACTGTAAAAGTTGAACCTTTATGTGTGGACAACGACGTATATGACGAATTGCAGAATAACCTGGTGATGTTTTTTGTAGGCAACCCGCGTAAAGCATCCGACATACTTGAGGAACAGAAAAGCAATATCCAGCATGAAGATAAATTCAACACATTGAAGACAATGACTGCCCTTGTTGAAGATATGAAAGACTGCCTGTATAAAAAGAACCTTAATGATTTCGGGAAGATACTTCATGAAAACTGGATGCTGAAGCAGAAGCTGGCATCCAAGATAAGCAATGACTTTATCAAAGATATATATAATACTGCATTGAAAAACGGCTCAACAGGCGGTAAATTGCTTGGGGCAGGAGGGGGAGGTTTTATGGTTTTTTATTGCCCTGCCGGATCACAGAAAAAACTTAAAAATGCTCTTAATAAACTTAGAGTGCTCGATTTTAAATTTGAAAGAGAAGGCTCAAAATTAATACACTTTACCAATGAGTAAATATAGCTGCAAGCCGTAAGCTCCAAGCCGTAAGCTTTAAATTAATAGCTTGTAGCTTGAGGCTTGAAGCTTTTATAGAGTTTATAAAAATTATATATACATAATTATGAGTTATAAGAAACATTTTTCAGATTACTTTAAAGTACTTTCCGATACTTTAAATGGTGTTGATATTGACAGCATAACTGCGGTAACAGATGAGATATTGAATTGTTACAAAAGGCAGGGCACCATATATATCTTTGGCAACGGCGGCAGCAGTGCAACAGCATCTCATGTGGCAGGAGATTTCCTTAAAGGCATTTCTTTCGGACTGGAAAAAAGGTTTAAGATAATTTCACTTAATGATAACATGCCTGCTTTTTCTGCAATAGCAAACGACCTTTCTTATGATGAGGTTTTTTACGAACAGCTGAAGACTTTTCTTCAGCCTGGTGACCTTGTGATAGGCATTTCAGGAAGCGGCAACTCAGTGAATGTTGTAAAAGCAGTAGAATATGCGAAATCTAAAAAGGTTAAAACAATAGGCTTTTGCGGTTACAACGGAGGTAAGTTAAAAGATATTTCAGATATAGCCCTGCATGCCGGTATTAAAGATATGGAAATAACCGAAGATATTCATATTCTTATTTTCCATGCTGTCAAACAGCTTATTATCAGCGAACTTAAGGGCAATGGCACTTCAATGGGCAATACTTATGACAAACGCATAAAATAGTTTTAAGTTAAATATGAATTGTAATAAAATTAAATTTTGAATAGAGTTTATACTGAATTAAAATATAGTATTAATTTTATTACAATTCATATTTAACAAAAAACCCCAAACACACCCAACAA
>CAZSJF010000384.1:0-2818 GCA_964606705.1 uncultured Bacteroidales bacterium | reverse complement strand
TGGTGTTGGGTGTGTTTGGTTGTTGTGTTTCTGATGTGGTAATAATAACTGTAAATGCTATGACTACAGCTAATGCCGGTGCAGACCAGACCATATGCAGGGGTGCAACTGTAACACTGACAGTATCAGGCGGTACGACATATTCATGGAATACAGGTGCAACAACGACAAGCATTAATATGTCACCGACAATCACAACTACATATACAGTGACAGCAACAACAAACGGCTGTAGTGATGATGATGTGGTAATAGTAACTGTAAATGCTATGCCTACAGCGAATGCAGGAGTTGATCAGACAATATGCAGGGGGACAGCAGTAACACTGACAGTGACTGGTGGTACAACATATTCGTGGAATACCGGGATGACGTCATCAAGTATCAGTGTCTCGCCCACAAACACAACGACCTATACAGTAACAGCGTCAAATTATGGATGTACGGATAATGATGATGTGATAATAACTGTAAATGCAATGCCGACAGCTGATGCAGGTGTGAACTGTACAATATGTAAGGGCGCAACAGCGTTGCTGACAGCATCAGGCGGTACGACATATTCGTGGAATACAGGAGTTACAACAACGAATATTAATGTAACGCCTGTTAACTCAACAACCTATACAGTAACAGCAACAACAAATAATTGCACAGATGATGATGTTGTAATAGTAACGGTAAACCCATTGCCCACAGCCAATGCAGGATTAGACCAGACTGTCTGTGAAGGAGAAACAACAACATTAACAGCTGCAGGAGGTGTAAGTTACCAATGGAATACTTCTGAAACAACTCAATCAATCATTGTGGATACTGCAAATACAACAAGTTATGTAGTTACAGTTACCGATAATAATGATTGTATGGATAACGACAGTGTTGTAGTATTTGTTGAAACATGTACAGGAATTTATGACATTAATAAAAATATATCTGTAAGTATATTCCCAAACCCGGCAGATAATGTATTTAATATTTATATATCAGGGTTGAAGTATGATTGTGATCTTGAATTATTAAATATGGATGGGCAGTCAGTATATATAGGAAATATACCGCGAACACAGTTTAAAGGAGATACATGTTTGAAAAAAATAAATGTTTCCGGATACACCAAAGGTGTATATTTCCTGAAAATCACTTCCGGGGATATTATAAAGATGAAAAAAGTAGTTATTTATTAACGATTGGCAACCCTTAACCCTTATTAGCTTTTTGCTATTTTCCTCTTTTGTTTCTTTAAATGTTTTTATGTGTAATTACAATATATTGCAGATTATCAATTATATACTTATTTGTAAATATTTACACCCGACTGTAAATGTAAAACAAACGTAAGCAAATATTTTTTTACCGAATAACTTTCCCACTTCACATTTACTTTGTATCGTTAATTTTTTTTATTAATTAAAATTTCAAATTTATGAACGCATTAACAAACAGAGTCCAGCTAATAGGACACGTAGGCAAAGAGCCTGAAGTAAAAAGCTTTAAAAAAGGAAACAAAGTTGTAAGAATTCTTTTGGCAACTAAATCATTTTATAAAGATAGCAAGGGCGAGAGGGTAACAGACACACAGTGGCACACGCTCGTTGCATGGAATAAAACAGCAGAGATTGCTGAGAAATACCTTGTAAAAGGTAAGGAAGTTGCAATTGACGGCAGGCTTGCCCATCGTTTTTACGAAGCCAAGGACGGCAGCAAAAAATATGTCACTGAAGTTATAGTAAATGATATTCTGTTGCTGGGCAGCAGCCAGAAGCAGAGTGCTTAGGATTGTTTTTCTAAAACAGAAAAGGCTGTTCCACCTGAGGCGGACAGCCTTTTTTTATTTCCGAATTTTTCCAATTCTTACTTTTTCTCAGCAAGTATAGAAGCCTGTGCTGCTGCCAGTCTTGCAATAGGTACCCTGTAAGGAGAACAGCTTACATAATTTAAACCGTTTTTAAAACAGAACTTAACAGAAGCAGGGTCTCCGCCTTGTTCACCACAGATACCTATTTTAAGGTCTTTGCGTGTGGCACGACCTCTGGTAACAGACATCTCAATCAGTTGCCCGACGCCATCCTGGTCAATAGTCTGGAATGGGTCGACAGCCAGCATTTTGTTATCAAGGTAATCATTTAAGAAAGTTCCTATATCATCCCTGCTGAAGCCAAAGCTCATCTGTGTAAGGTCGTTGGTGCCGAATGAGAAGAATTCTGATGTTTTTGCCATGCGGTCAGCTAATAAAGCTGCACGTGGTATTTCTATCATGGTGCCATATTTGTACACAACTTTAACACCTGTTTTAGCTTCAACATCAGCATGGATTCTGTCGGTAATTTTTTTAGTGAAGTCCAGTTCAGAAACATCACATGTTACCGGAACCATTATTTCTATATAAGGTTTTTTGCCTTCTTTGGTTAGTTCTGTATAAGCTTCGAAGATAGCGCGCACCTGCATTTCGCTGATTTCAGGATAAGTAACGCCTAAGCGTACGCCGCGGTGTCCCATCATAGGGTTGGATTCATGCAGAGCTTCGCCGCGTTTTGCTATAGCTTCGGTTGAAATACCTAATGCTTTTGCCAGTTCAGCCTGTTTTTCTTCGCTTACCGGAACAAATTCATGCAAAGGCGGGTCTAGCAAGCGGAAAGTAACAGGAAGTCCATCCATTTCAAGTAAAGTAGCTTTAACATCTTTTTTAACATAGACAGCTAATTCATTTAAAGCACTAACACGTTCTTCTTTAGTGTTGCTTAATATCATTTTACGGAGTAAGAATAAAGGTTCTTCTGATCCTTTGCCAAAACACAACCCAAACACACCCAACACA
>CAZSJF010000383.1:0-2860 GCA_964606705.1 uncultured Bacteroidales bacterium | reverse complement strand
TGAAATCGCATTGCTTGGTGTGATAGTAACTGTTGTAATATTTTCCGTAGCAACTATGTCAAAAGAATTTGTTGCCTCAGGATTATATCCCTGGTTATTTTTAAAGAACCACTGCATAGGTATGACAAATTCATTACCTATGGCATATTTGCCTTTCAGCACCCATATTTCAGGATTAGATGTGGATGCATTTTCATAATATGCACCGATAGGAGCAGTGGATGTAATTTTAATACCATAACTAAGGATTGCATTAGCAGGCCTGTTTTCAATCATGCTCTTAAAAGGTGTCAGGTTAACACTTTGCAGGCTATTTGCAGGTACATTTATATTGATTGGAGTGAATGACGGATTTGCCGGCTCTGATATTGTTACATCTGCTGGTTGATCGTAAGCCATTAATCTTAAATAGATCGGCTCATCAAGGTTATAAGTACCGCCATGAGTTATTTCAGGTGCTGCAAACCAAAACTCAGTGCCGGTCTGGGCAAATAATTTTTCTAAACCTGATATCAGACAAAAAATAAGTGATAATAAAAATATATATTTTCTCATATATATAAATTTTGTATCAAAGATACTCAAAAATTCTGAAATAAACAATATCAGGGAGAACCAGGAATAATTATTTTATCAGAGTAACATGCCCTGCAAACTTATGCCTATTTCCGTAATTATCATTGATAAATATCAGCCACTGAAAAACAGCAGAGGAAGTATCTATCTTTTTTCCTCTGATTTTGCCGTCCCATCCCTTGCTTATATCCTTTGTCTGATAAACTTCTTCTCCCCACCTGTCAAAAATATGCATCTCAAATGAACTTTCATCCATATTAGTATATTTAGGTATGAAAATGTCATTATCCCCGTCCTGATTGGGAGAGAACACATTTGGCACATAGAAGGAATAGTTATCCTGAATAATCATGTCTTTGCATATAGAATCTTCGCATCCATACTGGGTAGTAGCTTTGAGGCATACATTGAATGTATCAGCAGAAGAATAGATATGTGCAGGATCCTGGAGTGTTGAAGTGTTTTCTTCAGAGAAAATATCCCCGAAATCCCACCCCCATGAGTTTGCAAAGGTAGAGCTGTTAAAGAAAGAGATAGCTGGGCTTAATATGTTTCCTACATTAGGAATGGAATAAAAATCAGCAACAGGCATATTGTAAACAGATATCATGTTGTTTGCAGTGAGGCTGCCTGAACAATCATCGGAGGTTGTAACATAGAGAGAAACATTGTAGGTGCCGGCATTATTATACAGATGAGAAGGGTTTTGTGATGTTGATGTATTGCTGGCGCCTGAGGCGGGGTCGCCGAAATTCCAGAGCCAGGTAGCAGCCAGAGTGGAATTGTCAGTAAAGTTGACAGAAAAAGGTTCACAGCCTAAGGAATCGTTGGCAGTAAAACTTACAATGGGCTGAGAATAAAAAGACAAAGTTACGGAATCTCTTTCTGAACATCCGTTTGTTCCTGTAACCTCAACCCAATATATGCCGGTTGTATCAGCATTAAAAGTCTGAGTTGTACTTCCATCCTGCCATAAATAACCGGCAAATCCTGAGCCTGCGTCAAATGGATAAGAACCTGTGCAGATAAATGTGTCGGGTCCAAGATCAACAGGCGCATCATTAACATAAACTGTCACTGAGTCCATATTTAGTAAGCCACAGGTGTCTTTATACGCAACATGATAAGTTACTGTTGAATCAGGAAATATAAATGGATTGGCAATTGTTGTGTTTGTGATATTGTAGTTAGGCGTCCACTGATAGCTATTTCCTCCAATGACACCAAGAGATGCATCCAGTTGTGCGGAATCCCCTTTACATATTGTTGCTTCATAATATTTCATAGATGTATCCCTGCATACATACTGATAGTTGGTGGCACTTCCGGTTCCTGCAGTAAAACCCCACCATACAACAGGATCCCCGTTAAAAACATTATTTATAATATCATACTGAATACCTATTCTGAAAACACAATCAAAATATACTTTCAGGGAATCAGTTGCGGGGTTCCATGTTACTCTGGCAAGATGAATAGTGCTGTCTTCTATGTTAAAATCAGTTGCGCTTGCCTGTACGCACCCTGCAATATAATTTGCAGCCAGTGTATGATCTGCTTTACCATTTTTCTGAATGGCAATATGGTCTTCATTCCAATCATTATAATTATAATTCCACCACGTATCAAATTCTACAATAAAAGAAGGTATAAATGCACCCGTTGTTTGATTTGAATAACCAATATCAAGCCCGGGGGAACCTAATGCATTTGTGCCATATTTCTGTAACACAAAACAAATCCCATCAGCTCCTGTTTTATAATCATAAGAAGAATCAGGGCCTGTATATTCCAAGTCATTATTCCAGCCAAAAAATGCCCAGAAATATATATCAAATGGCTGTGTTAAATCAATCTGATCGGAATACCATACAGAACCAGCCTGATAATATTGTTCCGGCGTCATAAGGTAACACTCTCCTCCTAAAGATTGTGCAGAACCATTGGTGTAATATTGCTGTGAAAATATCTTTAACGGAATAAGTACGAAGACTAATAAGATAACTGGCAATGTCAATATATTTGTTTTCATCGTTTACGAATAGAATTCCAAAACAAATTTACTCAAAAATGATGGAATAAAAAAGGGATTGTTGTAATAATTATAGCCTTTAATATAGTTTTATATATACAAATTCTGTTAAAATTATAACAATCAAACCATTAATATATTTTTCTGCAGATTGAAGGTTGAATAAGTTGTTAATGCCTGATAATTATCTGATCAGGGTAACATGCCCTGCAAACTTATGGTTATTACCATAATTATCACTAATAAATATCA
>CAZSJF010000382.1:0-2873 GCA_964606705.1 uncultured Bacteroidales bacterium | reverse complement strand
CCCGCAGGTTTATATAGGGGATAATTCCGTTGTATAAGACGGAACAAAATTATTCCAGGGTGTGAAAATATATTCTGACAGTATTATCGGGAAAAACTGTACTGTTCATTCAGGAGTGGTTATAGGAGGTGACGGTTTCGGCTTTGCCCCGCAGAGCGATTGTAATTATGTGAAAATTGCACAAATAGGCAATGTTGTTATTGAAGATGAAGTGGAAATAGGTTCAAATACTACTATTGACAGGGCCACTTTAGGGTCTACAATAATCCGTAAAGGAGTGAAGTTGGATAATCAGATACAGATAGCCCATAATGTTGAAATAGGCGAGAATACTGTTATTGCCGCACAAACAGGCATTTCAGGGTCAACCAAAATAGGTAAAAATTGTATGATAGGAGGACAGGTCGGCATAATAGGACACCTGACCATTGGTAATAATGTCAAAATCGCCGCACAGTCGGGAATAGGTGCAAATATTAAAGACGGGGAAATTGTACAGGGCTCTCCTGCTTTTGATATTAATAAATACAAAAGATCGTTTATACATTTCCGTAATCTGTCTGAAATTGTTGAGAGAATTCAAAATATAGAGAAAAATACTAAATAGAATCTTTGTTTTTTTCTTTTGTATCCCCTATTATTTATAATTTTCTATATTTTTTTTTAATATTAATTATTTATTAAAAATAATTGTTATTTTTGTGGCAATTTTTATGGCAGAAAAGCAAAAAACAATAGGAGCCCCTGTAACTATTTCAGGAGCAGGATTGCACACGGGAAAGAATGTTTCTTTAACTTTCCGCCCTGCACCTGAAAACCATGGCTATAAATTTAAACGGGTAGATATTGAAGGAAGCCCTGTTATAAGAGCTGATGTGGATAATGTTATAGATACTTCAAGAGGAACAACCATTGAAGAAGATGGTGTCAGCGTGCAGACAATTGAACATACCCTTGCATCTTTATCCGGTTTACAGATAGATAATGCCCTTATAGAACTTGATTGTGAAGAATCCCCGATTTTTGATGGAAGCTCAAAAGTATTTGTTGAAGCTTTGCAGAAAGCAGGTGTGGTTGAACAAAAAGCAGAAAAGAAGTATTTCTATATTAATTCAAATATTTCTTATGTATATTCTCCGAAAAAAGTAGAAATGCTTTTAGTTCCCGACGATGACTTCAGGATAACCACGATGATAGATTATGATGCCAATGTTTTAAATACCCAGAATGCGACTTTTTCAAACAAGAATGATTTTAAAGCAGATATTGCACCTTCCAGAACATTTTGTTTTCTGCACGAACTGGAACATATGCTGGAGAATAATCTTATAAAAGGTGGAGATGTCAGCAATGCAATAGTGTTTGTTAACAGGGTTATATCCGATAAAGAACTTGAAAGGTTGGCCTCTCTTTTTAATAGACCCAAAATGGAAGTCCTCAACGAAGGGATTCTTAATAATATTGAACTGAACTTCAAAAACGAACCTGCACGCCATAAACTCCTTGATGTCATGGGAGATATGGCATTAATAGGTGTGCCTATTAAAGGACATATTATTGCCCTCCGCCCTGGTCACCAAACCAATATTGAATTTGCAAAACTTATTAAACAACACATAAAAAAGGAAAAGGCTACAGAGATACCTAGGATTGATTTTAATAAAAAACCTTTATATGATATAAATGATATTTTAAAAATACTTCCGCACCGCCCTCCGTTTTTACTTGTAGATAAAATTTTAGAGATGGATGAAAATCATGTAATAGGTCTTAAAAACGTTACCATGAATGAAAGTTTTTTTGTAGGACACTTTCCTGATAAGCCTTTAATGCCTGGTGTTTTGCAGATTGAATCAATGGCTCAGACAGGAGGCGTTTTTGTTTTAAGTTCCGTAAGCGATCCGCATAATTATCTTACTTATTTTCTTTCGATAAATAATGTAAAATTCAGGCAACAGGTAAGTCCCGGTGATACACTTATACTCAAACTTGAACTTTTGTCACCCATAAGGAGGGGCATTTCCAACATGAAAGGTGTTGCTTATGTCAGAGATAAAATTGTTATGGAAGCTGAATTAATGGCACAGATTATTAAGAAACCAAATGTAGTATAATGAATCAACCTTTATCATATGTCCACCCTCAGGCAAGTATTGCCAGTAATGTTGTTATTGAGCCTTTTGTAATAATTGACAAAAATGTTTCTATCGGAGAAGGAACATGGATAGGCCCGAATGTTACGATAATGGAAGGTGCACGTATAGGGAAAAACTGTAAAATATTTCCCGGTGCTGTAATATCCGCTATTCCTCAGGACTTAAAGTTTAAAGGCGAGGATTCTGTTGTGAAAATAGGTGATAATGTCACTATCCGTGAATTTGTTACTATAAACAGGGGTACAAGAGCAAGTTATGAAACAGTGATAGGCAATAACTGCCTTTTAATGGCATATGTCCATGTTGCCCATGATTGTGTTATTGGGAATAATTGTATTCTTTCCAATGCTTCTACTTTAGCCGGCCATATAAAAATTGACGATTATGCGATCATTGGCGGATTAGTTGCTGTTCATCAATTTGTCAATATCGGCGTTCATGCTATGGTAGGTGGAGGTTCCCTGGTCAGAAAAGATGTGCCACCTTATGTTAAAGCTGCGCGTGAACCTATATCTTTTATCGGTATTAACTCTATTGGCCTCAGAAGAAGAGGATTCTCCTCTGAGAAAATTAACGAGATACAGGAAATCTACCGTATCATCTTTATGAAAGACTATAATGTTTCCCAGGCTATTGTTTACCTTGAAACCGAATTTCCTGCTTCAGCGGAACGTGATGAAATCTTAACATTCATCAATAATTCCAGCAGAGGGATAA
>CAZSJF010000381.1:0-2876 GCA_964606705.1 uncultured Bacteroidales bacterium | reverse complement strand
ATCAGGCACTCTTCTTCAATTGTCAGGAGATACTTTGTCAGTTAAAGAGGGGACTTTAACCAATGGAAAATTTTGTACATATGTCAGCGGTACGGGGATTGTTTGTAATTCTGAAGGAGGAAGTAGTTTATGGACAGATGCAGGAGATTTTACATATTTAACCGAAACTAGCGCTGATGTAGTTTTTGGAGCGAATTCAACAAGCTCTGCTAATATTTGGTTTGATGTTGGTGGCCAAATGATAAGTACAGGTTCTGGTAATTTAACCATTGATACCACTGCTGGCAATTTGGTAGTAAACGATGTAATGGATGTAAATAATTATTTGGATTTAGATATTTCCTATGCCAGCGGTTATGCGATAGATATAAACAATTCTTCTTCTTTCGGTTATGCTGCCAGATTTCAAGTGGCAGGCGCAAATGTGCTTACAATAGGAGATCCGAATGTCACAATTTCAAACCCGCTTTCAATTGAAGCAGCAGGAGACACCGGCATTGCCTATGATTTACAATTTACCAACCTTACCGCCTCATATATTAAATCCTACGCGCCACTTACAATTCAGTCAGGAACAGACAACAATGCTTATGATTTGACCCTTAAGTCAGCTGGAACAGGCGATGTGCTTGTAAGTTCAGATTTGAATGTCGATTCGGGAACATTATTCGTTGATGCTACTAATAATAGAGTCGGCATTGGGACGACGACGCCAGCTTATACATTGGATGTTAACGGCGTTATTCATATCCCGTCGACTACATATATGGATTATGAAACAGATGGAAGTGGCAACTCCGCAAGGATAACATTCGATTACGCTCGCTATATTGGCTTGGTTGGGTGGAATATGAATTTAAGCGTCTATAACTCTCAAGGTTTTCTCTTTACCGATGATAATAGCAGTAGTCTTTTATATATAGGAGGAAGTGGCAGTAGTTATCCGGGTAGAGTCGGAATTGGAACGTCAACGCCGAGTCAATTATTACATGTTACTGGTCGTATTAGAATGGATACATGGACAGCAGATGGAGATGCTGCCGCATATAGAGATACGGTTACTAATGCTATTGCCCTTAATACGTCAGATATAAGATTGAAAAAAGATATAGAACCGTTAACAGGAGCGTTGGATATTATTTCCCAGTTGAATGCTTATAAATATCATGATTTAGATGACGCGGAGACAGATAAAAAACGTTTAGGTCTAATGGCACAAGAAGTTATGCCAGTTATACCAGAATTAACTTTTGCCTTTACAAAAGAAGGATCAGATGAAGAGTATTACAGTGTTCATTATGATAAACTCCCAGCGCTTCTATTGGAAGGAATTAAAGAACAGCAGTTACAGATAGAGGAATTAAAATTATTATTGAACGCAAGCAGTACGGCTTTGACCGTTACAGAGAATCAAGAAACAGGACAAATTGTTCAGCTAGATATTACTCAACTCAAATCAAATCTCTTTTTACTCGGTTTGATGGTGGACGAACAGGGAATTTTAACAGTTGATAAGTTAAAAGCGCAGGAAATTGAAATTACCCGAGGCGTTAGTATTCAGGATAGAGCGACTGGAGAATATTATTGTATATATATGGAAAATGGGGAGATGAAAACGGATGACGGCAAGTGTACTGCCGAAAATCCAAACCCTTCGACAAGCTCAGGAACAGAATCCACTTCCACTCCAGCTTCAACTCAACCGATAATTTATTATTATGACAATGATGGAGATGGGTATGGAACACAGAATAATTTTAAAGAAGGTGGCAGTCAGCCCGAAGGATATGTTTCTAATAATCAAGATTGCGACGATTGGAATGTTAATGTGAATCCTGTAACAATAGAAATTTGCGATGATGGTATAGACAATAATTGCGATGGGAAGACAGATACACAGGAAGAATCTTGTCAGCAACAACTTGAGCCAGAGCCAGAGCCAGAGCCAGAGCTTGAAGAGTCGGTGGAGCCCGAGTTTAATGCTACAAGCACAACCGCGACATCTACGGAAAATCAATAATCAATTTTTAAGATGAGTCAAAAATATTTAAAAATTTTAGAGGGACTTAAAGGAAAGAAAGCAGGGGTCTTTTGCGACGACTCAAACCTTTATCATTCGTATCTTAAATATCATTGGAGAATTGATATTAAAAGATTTGGAGAATTTTTAGCCCCTCATTGTGATTTACAATTTATTAATTATTATATCGCAGTGCCTGACAAAAGCGATGCCGTTTATTTTGGAACTCAAAAATTTTTAAATAACATAAGGCCTTATGCCACAATTAAAGAAAAGAGATTAAAATATACGCCAGTGGCTGGTAAATTTGTGAAAAAAGGAGATGTTGATGTGGAGATTGTTTTAGATGTAGTGAGAAGGATTAGTGATTTAGATGTGGCTATGATAGTTAGCGGTGATAGCGATTTTTATGAGTTGAAGAATTATGTAGTAAAAGATAAGTCCAAAAATATTGTTTTTATTGGTTATGAAGAGAATATGGCCTGGGAATTGAGACAATGCTGGCATATCTATCTTAATAGAATAAAAAAAGAAGTGATCTTGGAATAAAAAAGCCCCAGGTTTTACCCTGGGGTAGCGTTACTATCTTGAGTATAGCAAATCAAAAAAGTTTGTCAAGAGCAAGAAGATCAGTAATCATTAATCACTAAAGAAAAAGAAAAGAATTAATAATCAGTAATTAGTAATCATTTATCATTAATTAATAATTTATCATTAAGATTTTAAAGAAAATAAGAAAATATAAGGAGGGATTAATGAAAAGAGGGAAGAAGGAAATCAGGATTTTAATGAAGGCCAAGGATAAGAATATCAAGAAGTGGCAAGGACTCTCTAAACAACAAAAAATCCAATATGC
>CAZSJF010000380.1:0-2903 GCA_964606705.1 uncultured Bacteroidales bacterium | reverse complement strand
AATACTGATACTGCAACCATTATCTTTCACAAACTTAATATGTTGTTTAACATCATCATGTTTTTCAGGAAATCCTGTTGCTGTACCGGATAGATTGGGAAAGATGAAATGGGAAAACATGAATTTCACGCCTTCAATTTCAACGACTTCAAGCTCATTAAGGGAATCCAGGTAATCCTTTTCTTTTTTACCCATTAAAGAAGGCATATCCGTATCTTCGCAAAGCCATAGTTTTCCACCGGCAATTTTTTTGCGTTCTTCAAAATCCAGTTCATACCAGTTTTCAGGATATTCAAAGCCTGCATTAAAACGTGGAAGTTTTTTTATTGCAACCAGGTCATGATTGCCAATAACAATTATATCACACTCTGATTTTATGACAGAGATACATTCATTTGCATTCCTTGTTTCAAAAAAGCTGTAATAAGGAACTCCGTAGCCAACAATATCGCCAAGGCAGGCTATCTTATCACAATTGTTTTTTTCAATTACTGATATTGCCTGTTTTAACCTGATTACATCTTCATGTATATCGGATATGATGCCAAGTTTCATAAAATCTACTTAATAAAAAAGCACATATTTTTTATGTGCCTTCAGTATTTCGTTTTTATTTAATTCTGCAATTACACACAATCAAAAGAAATAATAAACAGATAAAAGCAATCTTATATTGGCGACTTCTTTTGATTTCTGAACTTCTGCAAGGCTGTTGACTTCTGAGCCGAAAGCAGCTGCGGTATATTCCACTTCTCCTGCAAACCTTGTCTTTCCTGAATTAAAAATAACACGCGGAGATATCCTGTAAATATAATCAATAAAGTATCCTTCCTTATAAGTGTAATATATAGGGTTTACAGGATCAAGATTATCAAAAGAACCCAAATTTTTTGTATACCCTGCAAATATCCCTCCCTGCACTTTTTCCCCGTTGGTATGAATATCTGTCCAGAATGAAATATTGTCCAGAGTTGTATATTTCCTGTCATCACGTTTAAGCAAAGTTGTATCTGTAACAGGATCTCTGTATTTCACACCATATCCTCCCAGCATAAGGGCATCAGACATATTTTGTCCGTAAACAGCTTCAAGTTCAGCAGTGATCTTGGGATTTTTATATTTGATAAATACTATGCCTGAATAACTTGTCACTGTTTCCTCTGCTTTATACATGCTGTCAGTTTTCAATCTCGGCCAAAGGTTTTTATATTCTCCGCCAATACCTGCAAGGAAATCAGTGCCAGTTTCTTCATTCTTTTTTTCATAACACAATTGCAGGTGAGCATCACCGCCGGGTGAATTCCTGAGGTAATCCGAACTTGCAGTTGTTCCGTTAGGCCCTATGCTAGCAAAATCTCTCTGGGAGATGACAGCAAAAATAAATTTAAAATTTCCCATAGTTTCAGTAATTCTTACCTGAGGATTTCTTGAAAAAGGCTGAAAGGGTGCACCTGTATTGAAAGATACTGTGCCCGGGAAGCAATCAGTAACAAAAAACGGATGCCAGTACTGCCCGACCATTAATTCACTGTTATCCCAGTTCAATTTAATATATGCATGCCTGAGCCTGAATCCGTTGATATCTGCATCAGCATTACCAAAAAACTCCCCTTCAATAAGCCCGGAAGTTTTGGCACCAAAAGCATCAGGCCCGGTAATATTACCAACCAGGCGGGTCTGTATCGCCAGAATGTTGGAATTGGATTTATCATAAATATCTGAGTGAGCACTGTCAAAAAGCTGCTTCTCTGGATAGAGTAAAAAATGGCCTTCCCTGAGAGAAACCGTCTGCCTGGTATCATAAAAAACATCATTTTTTATATACCCTGAAAACTTTATACCAAATTTGCTTTCATCAGTGTCTTTATTTTCCTGTGTGAATGCAACAACTGTAAATACCGATGAGAAAAATAACAAAAGAAATAATTGTTTTTTCATAATAAATACTTTTTAGTTTGCCTGCAAATATACTATTTTTTATCAATATGATTTCATCAATGGTTCGGTAATTTATTGTGAACATATTCATATTGACAATAATTTTTCTGCGGTTCTCTGCGTCTTCTCTGTGGCTCTCTGCGGTAAAAATTTAACCGCTGAGGTTCGCAGAGTTAAAAATTTTAACAATAAAATGCAATTTAGTCTAAAATCTGAGTTTGCAAAAAATAGGCACATAATTTAACACAACTGATAATCAATATTTTATAAATTAATAAAATTAATCCTCATCTAAAATTATTAACGACCCATTGATTTCATAATTTTGCACAGCAAAACACTAAATTTATTTTACAGAAATATGTCCGTTAAAGAAATCATAGAAAAGCTTAAATCAAAAGCCAATCCGGAAAATATTGAAGGCATGGCAAAATTCGGAATAAGTTCCGAGAAAAGGCTCGGAATCTCAATGCCCGAACTACGGCAGATGGGAAAAGAGATCGGCAGAAACCACAGCCTTGCAGTTGAACTCTGGAAATCAGGTATTCCTGAAGCGAGGATACTTGCATCCCTGGTTGATGAGCCGGATAAACTCACTGAAAAGCAGATGGAAGACTGGGTGAAAGATTTCAATTCATGGGATGTATGTGACCAGGTGTGCATGAACCTTTTTGAAAAAACACCTCTCGCATGGAAGAAAGCACATGACTGGTCTGTCCGCAAAGAAGAATTTGTGAAAAGGACGGCTTTTTCACTTATAGCATGTATGGCATGGCACTACAAGGAAGAAAAGGATGAGAATTTTATTAAACTTTTTCCGCTTCTTAAAAAGGCTTCAACAGATGAACGCAACTTCGTTAAAAAGGCCGTCAACTGGGCTATACGTAATATGGGAAAAAGAAGTAAAAAGTTGAACAAAGAATGTATAAAGCTTGCAAAAGAAATTCAGCGCCTTGACTCAAAAT
>CAZSJF010000379.1:0-2916 GCA_964606705.1 uncultured Bacteroidales bacterium | reverse complement strand
CATCAATAAAATCAAGGGGTTTAGAGGGTGTTTTTCAAAAGTGCGGAAAACAGGATTCTGTTTATGAGAAGCTGGATGTGTGATACTGACGTAAGATGTCAGATGTATCATGTCAAATGTAAGCCAAACAAAACACCCCGATAATAATTTTTACATTTGACATGCGACATTTTACATCTTACATGACACCTATTTCTTACTGACCACCTCATTAACCTTATCAGCCGCATCCTGTAGAGTAACAGCAGAGAACACTTTCAGCCCCGATTTATCGATTATTTTCTTTGCTTCTTCGGCATTGGTACCCTGCAAACGCACTATTATAGGCACTTTTATTTCCCCGATATTCTTATAAGCTTCAACAATTCCGTTTGCAACCCTGCCACACCTTACAATGCCGCCGAATATATTAACAAGGATAGCTTTGACATTCGGGTCTTTCAGAATAATACGGAATCCTTCCTCTACTCTTTTTGCATCAGCACTGCCACCTACATCAAGGAAGTTGGCAGGTTCGCCTCCCGAAAGTTTAATAATATCCATAGTAGCCATGGCAAGTCCTGCGCCGTTAACCATGCATCCCACATTGCCGTCAAGTTTTACAAAATTGAGCTTGAATTTCCCTGCTTCCACTTCCGTGGGGTCTTCCTGTTCAAAGTCGCGCATAGCAGCAATATCAGGATGCCTGTACAAAGAGCTGTTATCTACAACAAATTTTGTATCAGCCGCAACTATCTTGCCGTCAGAAGATTTCGCAACAGGGTTGATCTCAAGCATGGAAGCATCTGTTTCCACGTATGCTTTATAGAGAGCCGCGACAAAACCAACCATACGTTTAAACTCATCGCCTTCCAGCCCGAAATTAAAAGCCACCCTGCGGCACTGGAAAGCCTGCAGTCCAATTGCAGGGTCAACTTCTTCCTTAAAAATCATTTCAGGTGTTTCTTCTGCAACCTGCTCTATATCCATACCTCCCCTGGGAGAGTACACTATCATATTATGCCCGGTGTTGCGGTCAAGCAAAATCCCGATATAATATTCCTTTATATTTTCCGGACCTTCGGCATATATGCTTTCCTCAACAAGCACTTTTCTGACCGGCTTCCCTTTAGGGCCTGTTTGTTTTGTAACCAGCTGCATACCTATGATCTCACGGGCACACTTTTCAACTTCTTCATAAGACCTGGCCATTTTGACACCACCGGCCTTACCCCTGCCTCCTGCATGCACCTGTGCTTTAACAACCCATACTCCAAGCCCTGAATTTGCAAAAAGGCGCTTAGCACCTTCAACAGCTTCTGCGGGAGTATCTGCAACAAAACCCTTCTGAATGGGTACACCATATTTTTCCAAAATAGCTTTCCCCTGATATTCGTGTAAGTTCATATATCTATTATTTATCTGTTATTAACCATATTGTTCTTAAGCCATTCATACCACTTCTGCATACCGTCTCCTGTTTTAGCAGAAACTTCTATAAATTCAAGATGGTGATTCACCTTAACTGCATATTCTTTTGTTTTTGCAATTTCAAAATCCACATAAGGAATAAGGTCTGTCTTGTTTATTACGCAAAGGTGCGAAGTGCTGAACATATATGGATACTTTATGGGTTTATCCTCCCCTTCAGTAACACTGATAATGACAACTCTTTTTGACTCACCCAGGTCGAACATTGAAGGGCAAACCAGGTTTCCGACATTTTCAATAAACAAAACTGAATTATCTTTTATCTCAAGTTTTTTATATGCATTACTGACCATGTCCGCATCGAGGTGGCATCCTGTACCGGTGTTTATCTGAACAACAGGAACTCCGACAGCATCAATACGCATGGCATCATTAAAGGTCTGCTGGTCGCCCTCAATGACATAGAAGCTCATTTCACTTTTCAGATCCCTCAAAGTCCTCTCAAGTAAAGAAGTTTTTCCTGAACCCGGAGAACTGACAAGATTCAAAGCAAATATATTCTTAGCTTCAAAATAACCGCGGTTCCTTTCTGCAATAAGATTGTTCTTGCCAAGGATCTGCTCATTGAGAACAATTGTGTGCGTGTGCGGATGAGAATGAGGAGGGTGTGCATGATCATGGGAATGAGGATTGGTAGATTTATCCAATTTATTTATAGTTACATTATTTCCTTCACCGCAGCCACAAGTATCGCACATAATTATTTTGTCTTTTATTTAACCTTTTGCAAAATTAAATATATTTTTATCAAACCAATAATAATTTTAATAAAGATAATGACTCGTATTCTATAAAGCGATAAACATTTATCAGGCATTGCCCCTAAAATATAAAAAAGTTCCTTAAATTTGCAATCTCACTGGAACCTTAACTCATTAACATGTTGTCAAAAAAGACACAATATTCAATAAATGCAGTTATCAGGCTGGCAAAGGAATATAACAAAGGCCCTGTCCTGATAAAAGACATATCCGAAAGCGAGAACATACCTCAGAAATTTCTTGAAGCAATACTATTGGAACTAAAAAATATCGGCATAGCTACCAGCAAAAAAGGCAAGAACGGCGGTTATTACCTGATTAAAGACCCTAAAGATATTAACCTTGCTGACATAATACGGCATTTCAACGGAGCCATTGCCCTCCTGCCCTGCGTTACATATAAATACTATGAAAAGTGCATACACAGAAAAGACGAAGAATGCTGCGGATTAAAAAAAGTGATAAAGGAAATAAGGGATAAAACCGTTGAAATACTGAAAGACACGTCTATTGCAGATATCATCAGGACGGAAAAAGCTCTTCAAAAAAAATTCCGTAAAAAATCTACCTAATCTATAGGCTATATGAAATTTAGTTTTTATATTTGTCAGAAATTATTACTCTACTAAATCTATAGACTTAAAGTAATTGAAATATAAACCCCCAAACCCAAACACCCAACACA
>CAZSJF010000378.1:2599-2917 GCA_964606705.1 uncultured Bacteroidales bacterium | reverse complement strand
TAACCACATTAAGGTCGCCTATGATTGCATAATCTGCTATACGGTTCAAAGGTATATCAGGGTCTGTATTTATTGTGATTATCTTTGCAGACTGGTCCATTCCTGCCCTGTGCTGTACGGCTCCCGAAATCCCGCAGGCAATATAAAGCCTTGGCCTGACGGTAGTGCCTGTCTGCCCCACCTGTCTTTCGTGGTCAGCAAATCCGGCATCAACTGCCGCACGTGAAGCGCCTACTTCCGCACCTATAGCAGCAGCAAACTTGAAGAGAAGGTCGAAATTTTCCTTTGAGCCACCACAAACCAAACACACCCAACACA
>CAZSJF010000378.1:0-2589 GCA_964606705.1 uncultured Bacteroidales bacterium | reverse complement strand
TTGAGCCAACGCCATAACCTCCGGAAACTATAATCGGAGCGGTTTTTATATTAACTTTTCTTTTTTCAACATGTCTTTCAATGATCTTCACGACAAAATCCACATCACTAAGGCATTTCGACACATCAACCTTTTTCACTTCACCCTTGTATGATTCAGAGGTAATCTCTTTTTTCATAACGCCTTCCCTGACAGTTGCCATCTGCGGCCTCGTCAGAGGGTTCACGATAGTTGCAATTATATTTCCCCCGAAAGCAGGCCTTATCTGGTAAAGAAGGTCTTTATATTCTTTCTGCGTCTTGTTCTCAACATGATTGCCTATTTCCAGGCTGGTACAGTCGGCGGTAAGGCCGCATTTCAACGCTGAAGCAACCCTGGGTGCTATGTCCCTTCCTATGGAAGTAGCGCCAAAAATAGCTATTTCCGGTTTTTCCTGCCTGTAAACACTTGTTACTATCGAAGCATGAGGAAGTGTGAGATAAGGGAACAGCCTTTTATCATCAGCAACATGGGCTATGTCAACACCATAAGGAAAAACATGTTTTTCTATGTTACCGAGGTTATGCCCTATTATAAGAGCTTCCAGTTTGCGGTTTAACCTGTCTGCAAGTTTTCTCCCTTTTGTAAGAAGCTCCAGGCTTACATCAGCAACGGAACCTTCTTCTGTTATTTCACAATATACAAAAACGTTATTCACTGTTTTTCTTTTTTAAGTTACACTTTAAATAAAACTCTCAATATGTTGTTATCCAATTATATGTGCAGTTATTAATTCTTTCATCAGATTATCAAGGTCACAATCAACACATGACAGGACTTTTGATTCTTTCTGCTGAAGGACGACATTTTCTATCTTCTTCACTTTTGTAGGCGAGCCTGATAATCCAAGCCAGTTGGTATCGGCATTCAGGTCATCCACATTCCACTCTCCTATTCTGAGATAAGGCCTGTTGGTATGGATTTCTGTATAATCTTTCGTTTCTTCCTGTAATTCAGAAACAGTTCTGGCATGTTTGAATTTCATAAACCTTTTCACATTCCTTACCCTGCAGGCAGGAGCCGAACTATGTACGGTGATCAGAACGGGTGTCGGCGCGGTAACCGCTTCAATACCTCTTTCAAGGCGCCTTTTAACAGTTATCTGTTTGTCGCTGACATCCACAACTTCTTCCGCATAAGTGATCTGGGGCAGCCCTAATTTTTCAGCTATCTGGGGGCCAACCTGGGCTGTATCCCCGTCAATAGCCTGCCTGCCGCATATAACCATCTTATATGGTTCCAGCTTTTTAACAGCCAGTGATATTGCATAGGAAGTTGCAAGAGTATCCGAGCCTGCGAATTTTCTGTCGGTAATAAGGTAGCCTTTGTCCGCACCCCTGAAAATAGCCTCACGGATGATTTCCGAAGCTCTCACAGGCCCCATTGACAGAAGAATGATCTCTGCATCCTTATGTTTCTCTTTTATCCTTATTGCCTGTTCAAGAGCATTCAGGTCTTCGGGATTAAAAATAGCAGGCAATACCCCCCTGTTGACAGTTCCGTCTTCCTTCATTGCATCTTTACATACATTTCTGGTATCAGGAACCTGCTTTGCCAGAACGATTATTCTAAAACTCATAAATAATAATTTAAGTTTGATTTTAAATCGGCGGTAAATATATAAAATATGTCAAAACTGACAAATAAAATTTGATAAACCTAACTTATATGTTAATAAAATTTCGTATGTGGCAGCTTTGTTTTTTCAGCCCTTGTTACTTAATATTATATAAATTATAATTACTTTTGCACATAACCCGGTAAAAATAATTATATCAGACTTTAGGATAAATCAAATGATGATTAGCTTTATTGTTCCTTCATATAATGGTTCGGAAATTTTGAAAAAAGAACTTCCCTGCTTTATTGACTATCTGAAAAAAAATAACATTCAGAATGAGATATTAATTATTGATGACGGTTCTGTTGATTATCAGAAAACGCTTGAATTGGCAAATAATTCAGGTTGTGTATTCCTGAGAAATGAGAAGAATCAGGGCAAGGGTTCTGCTGTCAGAAAAGGTGTTTTTGAAGCTAAAGGTGATTATATTATTTATACCGACGTAGATATTCCGTTTAGATATGAAAACATTGACAAGCTTATATATTATCTGGATTTTAAGGAATTTGACATTGTAATCGGAGACAGAACACTCAAAAAATCCACATATTTCAAAGAAATTCCTTTAAAAAGGAAAATAGCAAGTTCTTTTTTTACTTTCTTTGTCGGAAGATTTATAACAAGCGGACTTTTTGACACTCAATGCGGATTAAAAGGCTTTAATAAAGATATCGCAAAGGATATATTCTCTAAATCCTGCATCAACAGTTTTGCTTTTGATGTCGAGATACTCTATATCGCCTTAAAAAATAATTGCGATATTAAAAGAATACCTGTACAAATAAGGAATATAGACACTTCAAGCGTGAGTTTACTAAAACATAGCATAGGAATGTTTATTGATATATACCGAATAAACTACAAACATATTATCGGAAAATACACGAATAATGAAGAGAGGAAAAACCACCACCAAACACACCCAACAC
>CAZSJF010000377.1:0-2927 GCA_964606705.1 uncultured Bacteroidales bacterium | reverse complement strand
TGTGTTGGGTGTGTTTGGTGTTGTGGTTTTAAACCGGAATAATTCCCAAATGGTTTGTCATCCATATAGCCAGTTAATATGTAACCACCGTCAGAAGTTTGTTGTATATACCTGCCATAATCATCGTATAAATAGCCATAATTCTTTTTAAAAGTAACTACCTGAGCATTTATATTGTTATAATAAATAAAAATAAACAATAAAATACAAGTTAATCTCATATTTATTAAATTAAAATTATGACTAATAAAGCAATTGGGCTATTTTATAATAAGTAGTTTTCTTGTTATTTGTTTGTTTGATGATTGTAATATACCATAATAAACCCCTGAAGGAAGTTTATCTGTTCTGAAATCTATTTTATATTCCTGCCCTGCATCGGCATAATTATTAAATACAGTGGCTACTTTACTGCCTAAATAATTATATATATCTAATAAAGTAATTGCGACTTTTTTCATAATAGATAAATTTTAAGATTAATAACATGCAGGAAACAATTTATCGTTTTTTTATAAGTGTTCGTCAAATATAGTTAAAAAATATGAAAAGTCAAATTTTTTGAAAAAAATATAAATCAGAATTATAAATATAAACAAGCAATTTTTTTCACGGTTTGTATAATTTTATTAATTTTACGAACTATATAAACTCTATCTTACAGTGAAAATCATCAGGAAAATAAAATACAGGATAGCAGATTACATCTTAGACAAAGAGATTGCAAAAACTCAAAGAAAGAGAGAGATATGTAATCTGGACAGTGCAAGGACAATAGGAATAATCTATAATGCCACCAGTGACACAGAGCAGAAAACAGTGGATGATTTTGTAAAACAGCTGCAACCTGATAAAAAGAAAGTTGAAGCGCTGGGATATATTGACAGCAGATACATTCCACACACATACATTCCGAGGTTATCATCTTACTATTTTACAAAAAAACAATTAAACTGGTTTTACAAACCGTCAAAAAGTTATGTTGACGGGTTTATCAATTCTGAATTTGATATACTTATTGACCTTTGCATGGATGATCTAATGCCTGTCAAGTATATAGTCAGCTATTCAAAAGCAAAATACAAAGTCGGAAAGAACGGGGAAAAAAATGTAAAATTCTATGACATGATGATCCACGCTGACAACAAAACTACTCTGGAAAAATTCATAAAACAGATAGTTCACTATTTAACCATAATAAACAACAAAAACAGGGATGAATAATAATCAGTTCAAAGGCACAGGGGTTGCGATAGTAACTCCTTTCAGAGAAGACGGTTGTATTAATTTTCAATCACTGGAAAAAATAATAAATAATATAATAGAAAACAAAGTCAATTTTATAGTTGCATTAGGCACAACAGGAGAATCATCAACTATGTCGCATGATGAAAAATATGCAGTTATTGACTTTGTTATTGAAACAGTAAACAAAAGGGTTCCGGTAGTGGTAGGTGCCGGCAGCAACAGCACCCAAGATGTTGTCAATTTTATAAAAGAAAGAAATTTTCAAAATATTGACGCCATTTTATCTGTTTGCCCTTACTATAATAAGCCAAATCCGGAAGGTATTTTCCTTCATTTCAAAACCATTGCCGGTGCCAGCCCTGTACCTGTAATTATCTACAATGTACCGGGCAGGACATCATGCAATATTGACGCTGCCACGACTTTAAGAATAGCTGGTGAAATTCCCAATGTCATCGGTATTAAAGAAGCTTCCGGAAATATAGAACAATGCATGACTATTATAAACAACCGCCCTGAAAATTTCCTGGTACTATCCGGAGATGACATGTTAACCCTGCCGCTTATTGCTGCAGGTGCTGACGGGGTTATATCTGTCATGGCAAATGCCTTTCCAAAAGATTTTTCCGATATGGTAAAATCCGCTCTGAAAGGCGACTTTAAAAAGGCAAATGAGATTCACTATGGATTATTTGACATCATGAAAACTGTTTTTTCTGAAGGAAACCCGTCAGGGATAAAAGCTGCACTTGAAATACTTGAACTTTCCCAAAGCAATTTACGGCTTCCCCTTGTCAATATAAGTGAAAACACTTATAAAAACCTTAAAACCTTAATTAATGAATATCAGAAAAACAAATAAGGGTTTCGTAATTAATCAGAGTGATAAAAATATATGTTACATATTATAAATCTTTAACCGCAATGACGCCAAGTTTATACGCAAAGGACGCTAAGATCGGATGTATTTTCTTTGCGTTCTCTGCGCCTTCTTTGCGTTCTCTGCGGTTAAAATTCAGATTTAACTTAATCCTTTTTTTATGTTTTTTACTTCCGGGAAAATATATTTATTCACAAGATTTAAATTCTGCAGACGAATTATTCAAAACGAAAAAAGAAATATATTTCAGATTTGAAATTTCCCAAAAAGATGAATTAAAAGAGCTTACAAGGATAATCTCAATAGATAATGTTTATAAAAACTGCGTATATGCATACGCAAATAAAGACGAATTCCAGAAATTCCTCAATTACAAATATGATTATACCATCCTTAAAAATCCATATGAGACTGACAGTATAAAAAAAACATTAACCAGCGTTGATATAACTGATATAAAATCATGGGACTTTTATCCTACTTATGAAGCTTATGAAAGCATGATGTATCAGTTTGAAACCGATTACCCTAACCTTTGTAAGATTGAAAGCATCGGCACCCTGCCAAGCGGGAAAAAACTTCTTGTTGCAAAAATATCTGATAATGCTGACGTCAGGGAAAATGAACCGCAGTTTTTATACACATCCTCAATGCATGGTGATGAAACCGGCGGATATATTCTTATGTTAAGACTGATAGACTATCTGCTTTCAAATTACGGAACAGACAGCAGCATTACAGGAATAGTAAATAATATTGAAATATGGATAAACCCACACACCCAAACACACCCAACACA
>CAZSJF010000376.1:0-2935 GCA_964606705.1 uncultured Bacteroidales bacterium | reverse complement strand
AAATAAAAGAGAAATGAAAATAAACTTTGTTAAGGAATTACAATGGCGCGGAATGCTCCACGATATTACTCCCGGTGCGGAGCAGCAGCTTAATAAGGAAGCTTCCAGTGCGTATCTTGGCATTGACCCTACTGCGGATTCATTGCATATAGGCCATCTTGTATCTGTAATGATGCTGAAACATTTTCAGCTTGCAGGACATACACCCATCGCACTGGTGGGCGGTGCAACGGGAATGATAGGCGACCCTTCAGGCAAATCTGAAGAAAGGAATCTGCTGGACGAACCTATCCTCAGGCATAATCAGGAATGTATTAAAAAGCAGATGATCAGATTTCTTGATTTTGAAACCAAGGAAAACCCCGCACAGGTTGTGAATAATTATGACTGGATGAAGAAATTTGACTTTCTTGGCTTTTTAAGAGAGGTGGGAAAACATATCACGATAAACTATATGATGGCAAAGGATTCTGTGCAGAACAGGATGGAAGGAGGGATTTCTTTTGCGGAGTTCTCATATCAGCTCCTGCAGGCCTATGACTTTCTTTACCTTTATGAACACAAGAACTGCAGATTGCAGATAGGAGGGTCAGACCAGTGGGGAAATATTACAACAGGAATTGAACTGATAAGAAGAAAAACCGGCGGAGAAGCATTTGCCATAACCTGCCCTCTTATTACCAAAGCTGACGGCGGAAAATTCGGGAAGACAGATCAGGGCAATATCTGGCTTGACCCGGAAAGAACTTCTCCTTATCATTTTTACCAGTTCTGGTTAAACTGCTCTGATGAGGATGCTGCGAAATATATTAAAATTTTTACACTGTTAAGTAAAGAGTATATAGACAATATGATAACGGAACATGGTAAAGCTCCGCATCTCCGCATATTGCAGAAAGCTCTTGCAAAAGACATAACCATCAGGGTACATTCGGAAGAAGATTACACAATGTCGGTTGAAGCATCTGAAATACTTTTCGGTAAAGGTACTACCGAAAGCCTCATGAAAATGCCGGGAAATATTCTGCTGTCGGTTTTTGAAGGCGTCCCTCAGAGTGAAGTTTTAAAGAGTGATTTATCAGGAGGAATAGATATTGTTGATTTTCTTACAGAAAAAACAAATATTTTCCCGTCTAAAAGTGAGGCAAGGCGCATGCTTAAAGATAATGGCGTATCTGTAAACAAGGAAAAGATTTCCGACACTTCAAAAATTACTGATGCTCACCTGATAGGCGGTAAATATATATTGGTGCAAAAAGGAAAGAAAAATTATTATCTCGTTATTGCAAAATAATTTTTTAACAACTTAGATTTGTGTTTTATCAAAAAATAATTTAGGTTTGTATTCTAAATAAAGATTTAAATAAAATTATTATTCAAAAACAGATTAATTATGGCTAAAAATAACGAAAACGAAAGCCTGAATAATATAAATTTAATAGGTACCGGCACTGTTATTAAAGGAGAAATAAAATGTGACGGAGATATCAGGGTTGACGGAACACTGAACGGTTCACTGGAATCAAAAGGAAAAATTGTTGTTGGTTCTACAGGCAGGATTGAAGGCGATATCTCATGTAATAATGCCGATATTTCAGGTATTGTCAAAGCAAATGTTACTGTTTCGGAATTGTTGTCCCTGAAATCCACTTCCAGCTTAACGGGGGATATCATTACCAACAAACTGTCAATAGAGCCCGGTGCTAAATTCTCAGGTGCGTGCAATATGAAAAATCCTGCTGATAAAGGATTCAAATTCACAACAAATCCTGAACCGGCAATAAAAGATGAAGTTCAGCAATACTAAAGATCCTGTCAACAACTATGCGAAATATTCCAGCATGGCTTTGCAGATGGGAGTTATTATTTTTCTGGGAGTTTTCGGAGGCATGAAACTGGATGAATTGATCAAATGGAAATGGCCCGTGTTTACAGTTGTTTTCTCTTTTCTCTCTGTTATACTTGCAATTTATTATGTAATCAAGGACTTCTTAAAAAAATAGATGATGAAAAACAATTTTTTTAATTTTCTTAAAAAATTAATTTACTTTTCTTTAATCACCGGAGGAGTTGCTTTTCTTGCAGCCCGCTTTTTTGTGCCTGATAAATACCTTACGCCTGTTTTGCCTTACTTGTTTTTGTTTTTCTTTGCAATTACTTCAGGGGTGTATTATTTTATACTGAAGTCGTTTGAGAAAAAATTCAGCCGCTTCATTTCCCTTTTTATGCTTGGAACAGTGGTGAAACTGTTATTATATTTTGTTGTATTGGTAATCTACGTTTTTAAATACAGATATGATGCTGTTAACTTTATTGTTTCGTTTTTTATCCTTTATGTTTTATACACAGTATTTGAAATTTTTTCCGTCCTGCCTTATACCGGAGCTAAAAAGGAATAATTAATTTAATTTAACACCTGTAAATTTTCCATGTAGTTTTTACTATCTGTATAAAGAAGCAATTGAGGCATAATTTAATTACATAGTTGACTTTTGTATGATTTTAAAATGTTGTTGGAGATATAATAATTATAAGAAATGACCTTTTGAAAATTTTGTAAGTTTTCAAAGGGAGTTTTATAGCGAAGGCATTGGGCTAAGCAATCCTTGCCAGTGCAGGCATGTGGGTTGAAAGTTTGGATTGCGGGGATGAAACGACCAGTAGAAAACAAAAAATTTCAAAGAGTCTAGAATTTTTCTTTGTTACTTTCTTTTGTGTCAAGACAAAAGAAAGTAAGATAAAATAAAAAACCCCGATATTAGAAATACCGGGGCCTTTAAATTAGAAAAAGAAATTATTTCTTATCTAACAGTTTTAGCTAATTCAGCACCTGCTTTGAATTTTACAACTTTCTTAGCAGCGATTTTGATAGCTTTTCCTGTCTGTGGGTTACGTCCAGTTCTTGCAGCTCTTTTAGCTACTGAGAAAGAACCAA
>CAZSJF010000375.1:0-2982 GCA_964606705.1 uncultured Bacteroidales bacterium | reverse complement strand
AAATAATAAAGATGGTTGGTCTACAGGTTTAGCTGATTTTTCTCATCAGAACCACATTTTCCACATGGTGTGTGTGTGGAAACATGTCAACAGGCTGGATTTTTTCAATTATATAACAGTCTTTCATTAGCTCTATGTCTCTTGCCTGTGTTGCCGGATTGCAACTCACATAAATTATTTTATCCGGGGAAATCTCTGTGATCTGCTGTATTACTTTTTATGCATGCCTGAACGCGGAGGGTCGGTAATTATTACTGATGGGTTTCCGTTGGTTTTAATAAAATTTTCGTTTAACACATCCACAATGTCACCTTTGAAAAATAATGTATTGCTGATGTTGTTTATTCTTGAATTTTCTTTGGCGTCTTCAATGGCAGAAGCTACATTTTCTATACCGATTACTTTAAGTGAATTCTTTGCTATAAAATTTGCGATAGTGCCTGTGCCTGTGTATAAGTCATAAACTGTTTCATGTCCCTGTAAATCCGCTAAATTTCGAATAGTTTTATATAATTCATATGCCTGTTCCGGATTGGTCTGGAAAAATGAAACAGGACCGATTTTAAAGGTCAGCCCCTCAAATTGTTCATAGATGTAAGGAATTCCTTTAAACAGTAAGATGTCAAGATCATAAATAACGTCATTGCATTTGGTGTTAATCACATACATTAAAGAAGTAATCATGGGAAATTTGTTGTAAAGAAAATGTAACATTTTTTCAATTTGCTCATGGTCTTTGTATCCGAAAACAATAATTACCATTAAATCTCCTTTGCTGGAATTACGTATTATTATATTTCTTAAAAAACCTGTTTGTTCCCTGCAATCGTAAAAGCTGAGATTATTTTCTTTTGCATATTTTTTAAGAGACAGGCGTATTTCGTTTGAAGGTTCCGCCTGCAGATAACAATGTTCAATGTCAACAATTCTGTCAAACATGCCCTGAATATGAAATCCAAGCCCGTTTGTGTCCCTGTCCTCCCTGTCTGTTTTCATGTCTTCGTCAGACAGCCATCTTCTGTTGGAAAATGTAAATTCCAGTTTGTTACGGTAGTAAATGGTTTTGTTTGAAGGAATAATGGGAAGTATGTCCGGTATAGTTAATTTGCCGATTCTTTTAAAATTTTCTTCTACCTGTTTTTGTTTATAAAACAGCTGTTCTTCATATTTCAGGTGCTGCCATTTACACCCGCCGCATAAGCCGAAATGATTACAGAAAGGAGTTGCTCTTTTCAGAGAATAATTATGAATATTTACGATTTTACCTTCCAGGTATGTTTTTTTTGTTTTAGTGATTTTTATATCCGCAATATCGCCAGGTACGCCATACGGGATAAACACCACTATATCATCGATTTTAGCGATTGACATTCCTTCTGCACCTGCATCGGTTATCTCAATTTTTTCAAATGTCTGGTTGTAATACTTTTTACTGATCGATGCCATTTGTCGTATTAATTGGGTTTTTATCAATTGTTAAATGATGGATATAAATTATAAAAATAGGATTTATTTTTCAGATGCAATCGTATTTTGTAAATAAAAGGCTGGTTTATATTTACAAATTGTCAATAAATTATATTAAATTTGCAGAAAGGATTAAGAGGTTATTATAATAAAAGATTTTTGTATGGATATTTCAATGGAAAATACGGGTGAATTAACAGCAACAGTTAAAGTTCATATAGCTTCTGCAGATTACCTGGGACGTGTTGATGATGAGCTGAAAAAGTTTCAGAAAAAAGCCAATATGCCTGGTTTCAGGCCTGGTAAAGTGCCGTTTGGTATGGTCAGGAAAATGTATGGTACTTCTGTTCTTGCAGACCAGTTAAATAAGATAGTAGGCGAATCACTTGATAATTACCTGAAAGATAATAATGTTTCTGTATTAGGGTACCCGTTGCCAAGTAAAGAAAAAAATGACAGGTTTGATTTTGAAAAACAAAGTGAATTCGACTTCTATTTCGATCTGGGATTATCCCCTGAGTTCGGATTATCTATATCTGATAAAATAAAGGTTGATTATTATAAAATTAATGCTGATGAGGCAACAGTTGATAAATATGCAGATAATATAAAAAAGAGGTACGGAACACTTGTTAAACCTGATTTGTCAGAAGAAGGAACTATGATATACGGAGAACTTGAAGAACTGGATGATACAGGAAACGTAAAACCTGATGGAATAAAAAATAAAACTTATATATCAACAGATTCTGTTAAGGAAGAAAGTATAGCTAAGAAATTAACAGGGCTTAAAAAAGAAGATAAGATAACTTTTAATCCCTTCAATGCAACAAAGAGTCATGTTGAGGCAGCTGCTATGCTTGGTGTTAAAAAAGAAGAAGCAGAGAATGTTAAATCTGAATTCAGGTTTACAGTGTTGGATTTGAGTAAAGTTCAACCGGCTGAATTAAATGAAGAATTATATAAGAAGGCATACCCTTCTCTGGAAATTAAATCGGAGAGTGATTTCATGGAACAGGTGAGAAAGGATATTGGAAATTCTTTTAAAGTGGAAAGCGATAGGAAATTTCAAGATGATATATTCCATAAGCTGATAGAAACTGCTGAAATAAAATTGCCTGAAGAATTTCTGAAAAGATGGCTTGTTGAGGCTGATAATAAAAATATTACCAGGGAAAAGGTTGAAAAAGAATTTGAACATTATGCCAATTCTTTAAAATGGCAGTTGATAGAAAATAAAATAATAAAGGAAAATAATATTAAAGTCGGGGAAGAAGAAGTTAAAGATTATTTTAAAGAATATATTGAAAAACAGTATAAGTATTACGGCACGGAGATAAATGAGGAAAATGTCAAAGGTTTTGTTAAAAATGCAATGGAAAACAATGATGAGGTCAGAAAAGCCTATGAATACTTATTTAGTGAAAAAGTTATGGATATAATTAAATCACAGGTGAAACTTGTTGAAAAAGAAGTTTCAAATAAAGAATTTATTGAATTACTGACAAAAAAATG
>CAZSJF010000374.1:0-3005 GCA_964606705.1 uncultured Bacteroidales bacterium | reverse complement strand
CAGATGCTCCTTTCGATAAGGCTGTTCATAATACTGTCGTTTATGATAATTATTGCAATAACCCTGATAACTGCAGGAACATTTGTACTTAAGTTCATGGTAACACATGGCATTCTGAAAAGCCAGCTTACATATTACATGCTTCAGGCAGGGAGATGGCTGATAATTTATGCTATGTTCTTTTTTTCAATATCACTTCTTTACTATTATGCACCTGCTAAAAAAGTCAAGATAAGACTCATATCTGCAGGATCTTCTCTTGCAACTTTTCTTATGCTTGTGATATCATTTGCCTTCAATTTTTACCTGAACCAAAAACACCAAACACACACAACAAACTCTACGGTTCAATAGGGACGCTAATCATCGTATTGCTGTGGATATACTTCAACGCACTGGTGATGCTTATAGGTTTTGAACTAAATGTCAGCATTTACAATGCAAGACTGAAGCAAATGAATAAGCAATAATCAATCTATTTACCGAAAGTAATCACCAGTTCATCATTTTTATTAAGTTCTATCGTATTGCTGAAATGAACTATTGACAAATCCCGTCCGTTTTTCAAAACCACAGGAATCTGTTGCGAAGAATTTATTTCGATATCTTTAACAGATTTGAATTTGTAATCGGCAGAAACCCCGAAATCACTGAGGTATAAATATCCGTATTCCACTTTAAGTTTCACAGTGTTTTTTTCAATCTCCACACTTCCCCATGCGTCGCCTGTTGACCAGAAAGTGTAAAAACTGTTTTTATTTATTTTCGGAGAGAATGCCATAAAATGCTTAACCCCGTCATACTGATAGTCGGAAAGAGCCAACATTACTGCCCAGCTTGCCATAGCTCTCGCATAATGATACCCGCATTCCAGTTCTCCCCACGGGTTTCTGTTATCCCCGGCATACCTGTCCCTGACACTTTCCACTATATTAAGGCCTTCATTCGTATAACCTGCATATATCAGAGATGCCGCAACCTGGTATTCTATGCCTGTCCAAACCTCATCAGAATAAACAAAAGGGAGTTTCGGCCTGTTGCCTTTAGGCCATGAACAAAGCAATAAGCCGGCTTCATTGTTAAGAGCATACACCCTCTGTACATTTGAAAAATCCCTTATATTGCTCAAATAGTTATTTTTATAAATGGAATATAAAGCTTTATTAACATGATCTTCCTTCATAACATACCCCAGTCCTGTTACAAAAGCAAGATATTGCCCCAACAGCTGGTCTGACAGGCATCCTTCGCCGTACTGGTATTTAGGCATGGTAGTATCTTCAGGCATTTGTAATTCCTTACGGATTTTTTCATTCTTATCAACATAAACTTTTTGTATGTAATAATCACCATTCCAAAGCATCTCATCATATTTCTTTGAACCTTTATTATATATTTCAATATATTCATTTGCTTTATCCGGCTCACCCATTGCTGCTGCCATTTCCGAACAAGCTTTAAGTGCTGCCAGATAAAGAGAGCCACACATCGTGTTAGGCCCGAAAAATTCAATGTCATAAGTATTATGCTGCATGCCTTCCATAACACCATCTTTATCGGCATCCCATGGCAGAGGATGGCTTTCTTTCTCCCATCTGAAAGAAGTATCTTTTAATTCACCTACACCATTCCATGCAAACTCAAGCGATGCCTTCTCTTTTGGCCACATATTTTTCAGCCATTCATTGTCGCCCGACAATTTCCATTCACGATAAACCCTTACAATATTTCCCATCTGTCCGTCAGCAGCAGGATGAAATTTCCATAACCCGTTACCCGGAGGGAAGAAATAACGGAAAGACTGATACCCGTTATCAGTAGTATTGTCAAGAAATGATATCTCACGCATTTTCCTTTCAAGTGAAGGGAAGAGGAATGCAAGTGTCTGCGCATAATTCCATACATGGGTGCATGTTCCCATGCAGCAGCCCGTATTATCACAAAGCCCTTCAAATCCGTGTACATCGCATTTTTCATTGAGCATTAACATATTAGTCTTTATTGTAGATATCTGTGAAGATACAGCATCTATAACATAAGAAGGATAACTGGAACAAAACAGTATATCATGAAATTTTTTGGTTTCAGAGTAAAGCCCGCCTACATTTTGTATCAGGTAATCCGAAACATCAGCAGCACCGTCATACAATGTTGAATAGTAATTCTTAAAACTATTCTTGTTACGGAACTTGTTGTTAGGAAAATACCACGTTATATAAAAAGGTATAATTTTTTCTTCTCCTGGTTTTAATTTTACAGGAACCAGCAATGATGCAACATTATCAACCTGATCGAATCTTGTAAGTCCCGAGCCGGAAGTGTCAGTATAATTTTTCAACCTGCCGTCGTCAGAAAAATCATCCCAGAACATATGCACATTGTCCCACCAGCCGCCTTTGTACCAGCTTGTCTGCACGTCAACATTTTTTTCTGTCGTAGCAAAAAAGATGCTACCATAAGACAACGAATCAGGATTATTTTTGTCAGAAGTCATCATAACTCCTTTATAAGATGAAGCTTCTACATATTCATTAATATTAACGGCCTTTTCAATTTTAAGCGCCGGGTTAGACATATTCAAAGCTATAGAGACAGTAACATCCTCATCGGAATTATTCTTTATTTTCCAGTTAAAAATTGCTGCAGGGACACCACTCTTCTCCACAGATAAAGGGACAAGAGGATTATATGCTTCCAATTCAACACTGACAGGCATTTCATCATCTTTCAATGACAGATATGCAAAAGGAAATTCGCCCCGGAAAGTTGCTTCCCTGAAGCGTGAAACCCCAGAAAGCTGGTCTCTGTTAAAGCCGCCCCAGCTGCCATCAAAAGGAGGAAAATATTCCCTTTCAAGGATTTTACTCACAGGTTTATCCTTACCTTTTTTAGCCCATATACAGAAAAAAGTCATATACGGGGTTTTGTTCTTATCAGGCTTGTTAAATATCTCCAGATTTTTAACAAGCCTGATAAGAACACAACACCCAAACACACCCAACACA
>CAZSJF010000373.1:0-3008 GCA_964606705.1 uncultured Bacteroidales bacterium | reverse complement strand
CCCCTGACCTGATACGGAATAAACATCATAAGTGAAGTTTGTCAATGGCAGAAACCTTGTATTCTTGGTAAAAGCTCCATCCTTTTCCCTGTTGAAATCCATTACTGCATTTTCACCATCGCCGGATTTTTCGGAATACAGGTAGCCATAAGCCCTGTATTTATTTGTCTTCAGGTGTATCCCGTGTTCCGCATAGCTTCCTGAAACAGTAATGCTGGGGTCAATGCCGAAGAGAGCTCCTCCTAACTTTGAAGAAAAAGCTATAGAATAAGAATACACAGATGGTGTTACTTCAGGAATAAAAGTCGGAGTGGCAAAATTGATGCTGACCCCGCCGTTGACACCTCTGTTAAGCCTGTTTCGCAAGAAATTTGAGCGGACAGCGCTGTTGTTGTATTTTAACTGCAACGGCATTGAAAGTTGCTTCAACCCTGAACGCGAATTATATCCCAGTGCCGCACCACCTTTTATGTCCAATTTATTTTCTTTGTCATTTTTGGATTCGATATCTTTTTCAAATGATATGGAAGGATTAACATCTATGCCCGTTTCAGAATTGAAATCCATGCCTATATTGAAAGGGCCTATATTAAGCCCTGTTCCCAGTTCATAGCCTATACCCTTGTAGTTATTGGAATATATTCCTACCGAACCAAGAGATAAATCGGCAAAGTTGCCTCCGAAGATTTCCACATCGGAGCCTAAATTCAGCCTGTAAGTTTTTTCCGGCTTTATGGAATATTCTTTGGTTATCAAATCCGTTTCGCAAAAGTCATCAGGTATACCGCGCACTTCTCTGTGTACAACACCCGGGTTAATATTCCATCCCAGCCCCACCCAGCTTGCCTCGTCATCCATGGTAATTCCAGAATGATAGGAAATATTGATCGGGTAATCCCCGACATCAAGAAGGTGAATGTTATAAACAAAATCACCTGTAAAAAGGTCAACAAGGTCCGTAGTTCCTGACGGTTCAAAACTCTGAACTTCCGGTTGTGCAGGCCCGCCCGTGAGAGCATAAAGATGAAAAAGCCATATCTGGTTCAACACGGAAAAAACCAGAACTATAGATAAGACTTTTAGAGAAAAACTATTTCTATATCTGAAGAAATGCATCCTGATAGCTGATTTTTATTTTTCTGTTGCCAGTTGTCAAGAATTTTAAAAATGGCAAATTTACAAAAAACCGGAAAGTATTACATGGAGTAAAAGTAAATTTAATTCTGCAAGTATACTTAAAAGCAAATAAAGCTTAAAAAAATTCAGATTTTAAATCCCTTAATCACGTTTTTTAATTAATTTTGAACATAAAACTCCATTTATTGTTTTACCTGAATTATCAATATGTTAAAAAAAACAAAATCTGCCGATAGTTTTATTTTTACAGGAAATAATGTTTTGTCTTTCTTACATCAGTTATTTCTAAAGCCTGAATATACAAACAGCAAACTATTTGTAATAGCTGATGAAAACACAAAAAAATATTGTCTTCCCCTGTTAACAGAAAAGGTTAAATTGCTCAGAAAAGCCGGACTTATTGAAATTAAAAGCGGGGAGGAATATAAAAATACAGATACCGTAATTTATATAATTAAAAAACTTCTTGAAGCAAAGGCAGACAGGAACTCTGTTGTCATAAACCTTGGCGGAGGGGTTATATGTGATATGGGCGGCTTTGCCGCTTCTGTCTTTAAACGCGGAATACGCTATATCAATATTCCGACAACACTTCTTGCACAAGTTGACGCTTCCTTCGGTGGAAAGGTCGGCGTTGACATTGAAAATTTTAAAAATCAAATTGGTGTTTTTAATAATCCTGCATCAGTATTTATCTGTCCGCTGTTTCTGAAAACGTTACCAAAAAAACATCTACTGGCCGGTTATGCAGAAATGCTCAAGCATAGCCTGATTGCTGATAAAGAATACTGGAATACTCTAAAAAAAAGGCCTTTTGATAAAATAAAAGAATGGGACGCTCTGATATATAAATCTGTTGAAATAAAAAACAGCATTGTAAAAAAAGATCCTTATGAAAAAAATATCAGAAAAAAGCTGAATTTCGGCCATACCATCGGTCATGCTGTTGAAACATATTCTCTTGCAAACGGCAGAAAACATCTTTTACACGGAGAAGCCGTTGCCGCAGGGCTTATATGCGAATCTTACATCTCATATAAATGTTCGGGACTTTCAAAGGCTGAATTTGACGATATAACAAAATATATCTATTCTAATTTCAGTCATTACAATTTCAATAAAACTGCCTGTGATGAAATAATAAGTATAATGGAACATGACAAGAAAAATACCAATGGAAAGATCAATTTAACATTGATTCAGGGTATAGGTAAACCACTGATAAATCAGAATTGCAGTAAAAAAATAATTACAGAGAGTCTGGAATATTATTCACAGTTTAAATGATAACAATTTCTTTTTCAGAAAAAGATAAGGTTTTAAAAGGGGAAATATCTGTCCCTGCGTCAAAAAGTGAAAGCAACAGGGTGCTTATCATACAGGCATTGTGTAAGGACAAATTTGATATTTTCAATCTGTCTGAAGCTGATGACACGAAATTACTAAAAAACCTTTTGGATAAGACAAACAATCATTCAGATGGCATTACCGTACTTGATGCAAAAAATGCAGGTACAGCATACCGTTTTCTCACTTCACATCTGGCATTTAAACCTGGCAAGTGGCTGCTTACAGGTTCTGAAAGGATGAAGCAAAGGCCTGTCGGATTACTCGTAGATGCATTAAGAGAAATAGGTGTAGATATCAAATATAAAGAAAACCAGGGTTATCCGCCGCTTCTGATAAACGGTATTAAGCTTACAGACAAATACAATAATAAAATACAGGTTGATGCAGATATCAGCAGTCAGTATATTTCATCATTGATGCTTGCCGCACCAACTCTACCAAAAGGATTGGTCATACAACTTAAAGGAAGCATTTCTTCCCTTCCATATATTGACATGACTTTAAAAGTCATGGAGCATTTC
>CAZSJF010000372.1:0-3008 GCA_964606705.1 uncultured Bacteroidales bacterium | reverse complement strand
ATCTTAGAAGAGGCTCTCCCGAATCCATATTATATTCAGTTCCGCCAATGAGTGTTATACCTTTGTACTGGTCTTTTGAGGAATGAACAACGCTTTTGTCGTATCCTAAAAAGAACAGTTCAACCTCGGCGCAGGCGCCTACTCTGTTTACATCAAACTCCCTTGTAAAATAGAATTTCAGCCATGTACCTGTAAAGGGATACACTTTTAACCATGCATCATATTTTTGCGAAGGAGTTGCAAGAACAAATAATCCCCATGAACCCACTCTGGCACGTGTGTTGGGTGTGTTTGGTTTTTGTTTGCAAAGAATTATAATCATCCCTGGTACCCTAAAGGTGAAAGGTACAACTTAAATACACTTCCCCGTTAATATAGTTGTACCTTTCACCTTTAGGGTACCAGGGATGATTATAATTCTTTTCAAGCATAAATAAAAAGCCCATCCTGAGTTTGTTCCAGTATCTGAAAAAATTCGGACCTCTTTTCTTGAATGTATTATTCATCAGATCGTAATCGATTCCAAATAATCCGATTCCTATCATCGAATCACGCAGATAAACTGAATGCATGTTATAAAAGGTTTTTTCGTAGCCGTTAGGGATGTTTTTCGGCCTCCAGTATAATGACTGGTCAATTATTGGACGATCAGGGTATGGCACCCTGAAGTCGAAAGGTGAAACTGAAAGAACAGATCCCTCGATAAGTGTGGATGATCTGATATGAACCTGGGAAAATAAAGGAGGAATACATATCAGGATTAAAAAGGCAATAATTATGGTCTCTCTGTATAAAATAATATGCCTGATTTTTAAATGCATCTATTTATGAAAGAAAAGAATATTATTTGCAAATATAGAAATTGAACAGACATCTATACCAGGATAGTCATTTTATTTTTCAACTAAATATGCCCTCACTTCCGACTTGTTAATGATGTAGTTCTGCCCTCTTGTATTGAAAACATATACTGATACTTCACCCATGTCTTTCGGGATATCTTTGAGAATATAGCAAACCCTGAAACGATGAATGCACCGCCTGTACCAGTCAAGATGATACTGTTCGTAATAGTAATTCTGCATTTCCTTTGTCGACCCGGTCCAGACAATTAATGCATAAAGCATATTATCGAAAGATGTGATCTCACCTTCAACTTCTATTGCAACATTTCTGCCTTTAAGACTATCGGTTTTTATCTTTATCAGTTCGTAGAATTCTTTTCCGTACACACTGATATCTTCCTTGTGAACTGAATCATCTATCAGCTTGAGATCTACAGGCTTTTTCCTTTTAAGAAGAATTGTTCCTGACCACACATCCTCATCAATCTTGTTATACAGATTGAAGTCAATATCATTAAAGTGTTTGGGTATTGCAATCACATATTCCGCAATTCCGTCAGTATAACCGGTATGCTGTACCGGTCCCATTATCGGGTCGGTTTTATGATCATGAAAGGTCCATGCAAAGCCCAGCAACTTTTGTGATGCCCCCAGGAACGGCCTGTCGCCCTTGTAATCATTTCGGATGTACTGATAAAACCTCTGTGGCATACCCTGATTTTTCCAAATTGTTACACCGGAAAAGTTAAATACACAGATAAACTGAACAGGTAATAAAACAAACATGAAAGCGCTGTATTTCAAATATCCTGTTCCTGCTTTGTCAAGGAGAAAGAAAAATGAAAGTGCAAGAAGAGGCCATAGGTATATACCTGTCCTGTCTTCGGGATAGTTTATTCCGAGAATAAAATGCTGAGCAAAAATCGCAACGATCGACAGAAAGAACAATAGGGATACTGAAAGAGCCGTAAACTGTATCTTCTTAGAAAATGACTGTTTAAAGAACAGGAAAAGAGAACCGGCAAATACTGCAAGTACAAGCGCATCGGTCCACCAGTCATAGAATCCCCACATCAGTTGCTCCAGACACTGAACAGTAAGATTAAAGAAATCGTTTCCTCCGTAATACAAAGCACCTCTGCTGCTGAGTTCAAAACCAAACATTGCAATAGGAATTTTTAAAAGCAATACAGGGAATATTATTATGATCCAGTGTAAAATATTTGTTGAGATTTTGTTGTAAAATAATGAGACTATCAAAAGGAAATCAAAAATGTATATGACCGGGAGCAAGGTGAGGTTTGCCGATACTGCAAGGAATCCCAGAATTGAGTAATAAAGCAGGTAAACGGTTTTCCTGTTGTTGCTGCTGACTTCCCTTTTCTGCCAAAGATTACGCAGATTACACAGATTATGCCGGTAACTGCCACTGCTGCTGCTACTGCTGCTACTGCTGCTACTGCTGCTGCTGCTGCTACTGCTACTGCTGCTACTGCTGCCGCTGCCGCTAATCTCGTTCCATTTTAAGAAGACAAGTATCTGCGCAAGCAGGAATGCCATGGAAAGGCCATAACCCCTGTTAAGAGCAAAGAACTCCATGAACCCATGCGAAAAGAGAAGTGCAACAAGCAAAAAATTTCTGAGCAAAGGGTTTGTTATACGTGCAGATAATTTCCATGCAGCAATAAAGTAAAGTATAAACGACAACACATTTGGCAGTCTGAGGAAAAAGACATCAGCTCCAAAAATACGGTACAGGAATATTGACAGGTATGAATTCAGTAAATGGTTATTGGCATCCCATTGTGCCTCTCCAGGCAGATATTCCTGCTTTTGTGTAAAATGAAAATATGTTGCGATCTCATCGTGCGTGTAAGGAACATAAAAGGCCCGTAATAACAGGTATAAAAGAATAAGCGCCCCGGTAAAAAACCAGATGTTGCGGGTGGTTATATATTTTAGTATCCTGTCGTTTTTCATTACAGTGCAAAAATAGTTTTTTCGCAGAAACATTGACCTAAAAAGTATAATTAAAAAAACAGTCATCCTGAGCCGACCCACCCTGAAGAATAATCTTTACTGAAAAGTATTAAGGTCGTGTCGAAGGACGGCTGTTTTTTTTGTCTCAGGAAAAACACATCACACTATCCCCTTTGCCTGCGG
>CAZSJF010000371.1:0-3012 GCA_964606705.1 uncultured Bacteroidales bacterium | reverse complement strand
TACTTTATTGAAAACAGGCATGCCGTCTTTGTACCACATATTCCACCATTTGTAGTAGTTGGGATTTCTTTCGGGATTTTCAATGGTGCTTACCCATAGTGCCACATAGCTTTGGGCGTTGACAGGAATTATTTTGTGTGTCAGCCTGTAATTCCTCATTGTGTAAGGGCTTATTGTTATTATCATTCCTATAGTAAAAATGGCAGTTTTCAACAAAACAGGCTTCCATGAAAATCTGTATTTGAAAATGAATAGAATAAGTATGAAAAACGGAAGTATTAGAGACAATGGCCTTACAAGGGTTGTTAATCCCCATAATATGCCTGAAGTAAGCAGCAGGATATTTTGCTTTTTTGTGCTTTCTGAAGCAATAAAAAGCAGATAACAGGAAGCGATAATGAGAAATGTATGCAGTATTGTATAATGCAGCAAGCCTGTAAGCATTATCATATATGGATTGCATCCGAACAGTACTGATAGTATCAGTGAATTGATGAGGGACAGGTATTTTCTCATCCATAGAAAAAGAAGGACTGATGATAAGCATAGCAACAGGCATTGTGCAAAGTAAACTGCTTTGTATGCTTTCTGCTGTATCTGGTCAAACTCTTCTTTACTTTTGAATTTGGCATCTTTTGCAGGCATACCACCCCATATTTTCAGCACCGAACAGATAAAAACAGGGTAGGCGGGGGGCCTGAAGACAAAAACTCCGTTGCTGTCCGGAAGGAATTTACCTGTGTAATATAAATTAACTCCCAGTGAGATATATTCTTCTGCCATCCCATCCATGAATTCCAGTTGCTTATTCCTGAACAGAGAGGTAATGTTTAACAGAAAAGTAATAGTAAATATTATTAATATGTATTTCAGGATACCTGAATCTTTTTCTTGTGGTTTTATCCCGGCAGCAGGTTTTTTATTAATATTTTTCCTGTTCATCAGTCTGTGATAGTATTTCAGGATGTCATTAAATTATAAATTGTTATTTACCCTTTATAAGTCAGCCATTTCCACAATTCCCTGTAATTTACTTTTTTTCCGTACATTAATATACCTGTGCGGTATATCTTTGCCGCAAGCCATGTAGTGCCTAAAAATCCGAGTATGAGAAATAGTGCAGACAACCATACTTCATAATATGGTACTCCGAATGGAATGCGCGCCATCATTATTATTGGAGAGGTGAATGGTATCATTGACAGCCAGAAAGCAACAGGGCTTTCAGGGTTATCAAAGACAAGCATGGGGAGTAAAACCAGGGAAAAAATCAGTGGTATTGTTATGGGCAGCATGAACTGCTGGGTGTCGGTTTCATTGTCCACGGCAGAGCCTACAGCAGCGAAAAGAGATGCATACAGTAAATATCCGCCAAGAAAGAAAAATAGAAAAGTGCCTATTACCACTCCGAAATTTATCGAATTTATAGATTCAAATATTTTACTTACACTGTCATCTTCTTTTTCCTTTTGCCTTTCTTTGGCCATTTGTTCCAGTTGCTTTACATTCAGCATTTTTTCATTCTTCTGAGAATAAACCTGTTCATGCTTTTTACTTGTAAATACTTCAGGAAAAGCGCTTTTTATCGTTGTTGTTAATACAAAAGTAAGCAAAACCCACAGCAGGAATTGTGTCAGACCTACAAAAGCGACACCTGTTATTTTCCCTGCCATAAGCTGGAAAGGTTTTACGGATGATATGATAATCTCCACTATCCTGTTTGTCTTTTCTTCAATAACTCCGCGCATTACCTGTACGCCATACATGAAAATAAACATGTATATCAGGAATCCTCCTATGTATCCCAATATAGCACATAGTTCCGAATATGTTTTTTCTTCTTTTCCGCCTTCTGTAAGTTTTATTGTTGTCAGGCTTATGTCTGTTTTGACAGATGACAGTACCCCCTGGTCAATCCCGCAGGCATTGAGTTTAAGGCTTTCTATCTCCTTTTTGATTATATTTTCTAATGTTGATTTAATGTTGATGCTTGGTTGTTTGTCGGAAAACAGCATAGCAGAACTTGGAGAATTTATTATTATTTCAGGGATGTATAATATCGCATACTGTTTGTTTTCATAGAATTCTTTTTTTGCCTGAATGATGTTTTTATCGAGATAAACGAATTTTATATTATCCGTATCCTGGAATTTCTGATAGAACAGTTTTGAATCATCAACAATCCCGATAGTTTTTACATTTTCAGAAACTTTTGAAATAATAACAGGAACTATAAACAGCGAAGCCATAAGTACAGGCCCTATGATAGTCATTATTATGAATGATTTTTTCTTGACCCTTGTCAGATATTCCCTGCTTATTATCAGTAGTATCTTTTTCATACCGTTTGATTTTTCAGTAAAGGTAGTTTTACTATATATTCTTTTCCGTCAGATATTATTTCAACCTGTTTGTCTGTAAAATATTTATACCGGCTCTTTATGTTTTCTAAGCCTACTTTGGTTGATTGTACGGGATCTATTTTCAGATGAATGTTGTTTTTTATTACAAGCATTTCATTTTCATCTGTGTATATATCTATTGTCAAAGGTTCATTTTTTGTCATCGCATTATGCTTAGTGGCATTTTCTATCAGCAACTGCAGGCATAACGGCGGCATGAAATAATTATGGTATTTCTCAGGGATGTTTGTGTTTATTATAAGTTTACCTTCAAACCTTTTTAGCAGTAAAGCAGAATATGATTTTATAAAAATAAGTTCTTCGCTTATTTCATGCAGGTTCTTGTGGCGGCTTTCAAGAATGTACCTGTAAGTGTTTGACAATTGTTTGACAAAATTTATGGCAGATTCCTTGCTCTCATCTATCACTCCTATTAAAGTGTTGAATGTGTTGAACAGAAAATGCGGGTTTATCTGGCTCTTAAGTGTGTTAAACTGAGACTGGAGGTTATCCTGCTCCATGATTGCAATTTTTGTTTTTTGTCTTTGCCTGTAATTGTATCCAAATAGGAATCCTATAACAATAAGTAACACTACCCCGACACTTAAAA
>CAZSJF010000370.1:0-3025 GCA_964606705.1 uncultured Bacteroidales bacterium | reverse complement strand
GGTAATGGTTTTGCTATATACCGGCATGACGTTTGTTGCATTTTTATATCCGGGAATATCTTTTAAGAATAAATATGTCAGCAGAAATGAAAGTCAGGACGAAAAAAGATTCAGCATTGAAGGATCTGTTGAATATCTTGCTAAAATGATGTGCAACCTTAAAACGGGAATGATCAATCCTAAAGATGTCCTGAATGCAAGAAAACAGATGAAAGCAATGGCAGCGAATAAATCCAAGTCGTTAGACCTCAGCTGGCAGGAAGTTGGTCCTGATAATATAGGCGGAAGGACACGGGCAATACTTACTGATAAAGATAATCCTGATATTATGTATGCAGGCGGTGTTGCGGGAGGATTATGGAAAACTACGAATGCAGGCGCGTCGTGGACAAGAGTTACGACCATAGGCGACAGTGAACTGGAGAATATATGTGTGACATGCATTGTTCAGGCTCCTAACGGTGATATATATGTGGGAACAGGGGAAGGGCTTATAAAATTTTTTAACGGGTCAGCCAATGGTTCAACAGGTTTCATAGGCAGAGGTATTTATAAGTCAACAGACGGCAGTACATTTGTGCTTCTTCCGTCAACAGAGCCGCAGGTTTTAAATGATAACGCTACTGCATGGATGGCTGTTAACAATCTGGCATGCGACCCTGTTACAGGCAGGATATATGCGGCCACCATACAAGGGTTATTGTCTTCTGATGACGGAGGGACTACGTGGACAGACCCGGTTGGCTGTTATATAGGTAATGACGGAGCTTATGATGTTGATGTTGCCTCCGACGGGACAGTCATTACATGCATTAATCAGAACAGCGGGTATATTTCTCCTAGCGGTGATTCAGGAACATTTACATGTATAACAACAGGAGCAGCAGGGAAACTGCCGAATTCCGATATCGGCAGGATAGAATTTGCATTTGCCCCGTCTGATCCGGATTATATATATGCAAGCATTGCTAAAGGCAACCAGACACTTAAAAATATATATCGTTCAACTGATAAAGGACAGACATGGACAGCGATAGATGACGGCAGTTATGAACTTTTAGGAACGCAGGGGCGTTTTGCCAATGCAATAGCTGTATTTCCTGATAATCCGGATAAAATTATTGTCGGAGGGCTTGATATGTACGAGGGTGAAAAACAAGTCGGTTATGAAATCTTTAACTGGGAGCAGAGGTCCTTTTGGAACGATCCGGAAATCTATAGTGATTTTATGCATGCCGACCACCACAAATATTTATTCCATCCTTCTGATTATAGCAAGATTTATTTTGGTACCGACGGAGGCCTTTTTGTTTCTGATGACGGAGGATATTCTTTTCAAAACCTGAATAATAATTATAATGTAACACAATTTTATACTGTTGCTTGTTCGGAAGACGGAAATGTTGCGGGGGGGGCTCATGATAACGGGACAATATATATTGACAGGCAAAATGCAGACCCTATGAAAGGTGATAATATATTAGGCGGTGACGGCGGCTCCTGTGCAATATCCATCATTAATCCTAATGCAATATTTGCTTCATATCAATGGGGGAATGTGGGTAGGTCGTATAATAAAGGACAAAATTATGTTACAAAAATGTTCAGTCAGAGGATGGATGATTATTGTTCAACTTTTATCACACCTTTATCTTACTGGGAAAATACGAATGATATTTACAGTGTTGACCATATTTATTTTCTTGCTGACAGGAATTATGATATGGGTGATACTGTGTTGGCTTACAGTAAAAATAATTCATTTCCTTTTTGCCATATACTTGCAGAAAGCATATTGCAGGGCGATTCAGTGGAAATACAGGATGTCGTACAGACTAAATTTTTTGCCGGGGGCAGAAATGCCGTGTGGATGACAAAGGAGATTTTAAAATTTTCTATATTACCTGCATGGTTTAAAATATCAGATTTTACACATAGTTCACCGTATAATCAGGGATATGCTCCTGGCAATGCCAATGTTCAGGCAATGTCATATTCCAGAGACGGTAATGATCTGTTTGTAAGTGCCAACTATTCGGAAACATATACTGACACCGTTTTTCATTTTTACAACTATGGAGAACTATACCTCATATCTAACCTTTCTGCTGCTTACGATTCTGCAAATTCGGATGTAACAAGCTCATCGTGTGTTATACAGACAGAGTTGCTGACTAAGTTTGAGAACAGGGTGATAACATCTGTTGCCGTGGACCCTTATGATGCTAATCATATCATTGTTACTTTAGGAAACTATGGTAATGATATATATATATATGAATCCAAGAATGCTTTGGCGGAGACACCTGTGTTTACCGAAAAACAGGGCAATCTGCCTAAAATGCCGGTATACAGTGCTGTTATAGAATTGAATAACCCTAATATTGTTATAATAGGAACGGAATATGGGATTTTTGCAACCCAGGATATTGATGCGGCTACAGTTGAGTGGACAGAAGAGAATACAGGGATGGAAAGAGTGCCTACACATATGATAATACAGCAGATACAAAATTACCCGTCTGTTACAAATGGCGGAGTAATATATGCAGCTACTCATGGCAGAGGTATTTTTGAATGCGGGAAATTTGTCGGAATTAATGAGAAGCAGAAGGAAAAGAGTATAGATGATTTTAATCTGAATATTTTCCCTAATCCGGCTAATGACAGAATAAATATTTTTTATACGCTGAATAAGCAAAGTGATGTTTTGATTGAGGTATATGATTTGAAAGGTAGGACGGTAAAGCTGGATAATCTGAGAAGACAGAATTCGGGGAGCCAGAATGTCAGCATGGATTTAAGCCGGTTGGCAAATGGAACATATTTTGTACAGGTTACAGACGGAATTAATTCTGTGTCAGGTAAAATAATTATTACCAGATAATTTATTGATATGGGCATTCAGGTGTCCCGAAAATTTTATCTTTGTTGCATCAGAAAAATAAATTTGTAAATTAAAAATATAAAGTTTTTAACAATAGAATAAATGTTTTTAGAAAATCACCCAAACACACCCAACACA
>CAZSJF010000369.1:2687-3049 GCA_964606705.1 uncultured Bacteroidales bacterium | reverse complement strand
GTGTTGGGTGTGTGTGGGTGGTGGTGTGTATTTTTAAAATTCTGGCTGTTTTCCCTTGCCCAGTCTTCGAATAGTTTTCCAACAATGCTCCATTCGGGCTGGTCAACTATCATTTCAGGCGAAATACCTGTTATTTGCTGAATAAATGGCGTAATTGGTTCTAGTGGTTTTACCAGATTTTGAAATGTTGATGTGATCTCTAGTGACTGATTAATAAAAACTGCACCTATTTCAATTATAAAATCATTGGTTTGTTGTTCAGGCCTTTCATCTCCCTCTTGATTGGAAGTTGCTTCCAGATCAAGTACAATAATTTCATTTTTCAGTTTCATAATTGAAATAGGTGCAGTTTTTATTAATCA
>CAZSJF010000369.1:0-2677 GCA_964606705.1 uncultured Bacteroidales bacterium | reverse complement strand
TGTGTTGGGTGTGTTTGGTTTTTTTTTGTGTTACTGTTCGGGTATAAAAGTAATAATTATTCAGAGACAAACAACAAAATGTGAAAAAATATTTTTAGGGTATGTAAAAATAACAGTATAATATGCAGAGCTTTGTTCTATGCATATTCCGGAGGGTTACATACTCATCACCAAGGTCGAGGTAATACAAATACTCTCTTTTTAACGACTTTAGTCCATAATGTAAAATATTCAGGTTAGGTGTCATTGAATATTATTTTGCAATTTTATATCATAAAGAATACATTGCAGATAACTCATCAATCAGGTGCATTATATGCAATGAAATATATCTCTGAACATTTTGCTTTTATTTAATAGTTTAATATCTTTGAAAGCATATTATAACACAACCCGATATAAAGGGGGCGAATTCCGAAAAGCCATACGAGTAGGAGAAAATATACTATGGGAGCAAATTCAAATGTTTTATTTACACTTATACCTTTGGTAATTATTGCAGGGGTAATAATTTTTATTTTTCTTAAACCCGATTCAAATAAAGCCAGCAAGGCCGCAGAACTGATCAATTCAAATAAAACAGATATTAAAGATGAGTACCAGGTAAAACTTAACGATATTATAAACAAATTAAGAGGCGCAGGATATAGTATTGAATACAGAAGCAATTTTGCGGTCAAAGGTTTTGTATTATTGCGCTCGAACGAGGATAAGGAGGACCTGTTCCTTATATCACTGGATAATTTAAATAACCTGCTGATAAAAGTTGTAGTACCGACTTCAGTCAGTATTGGCTACGGGCTTGCTATCACAGTTGTATGCTCTATCCTTATTTCGTTGCTAACTAAGAACATTGTCATCTTTGGAATTCTGTTTCTGCTGTTATCAACTTACCTGGTTGATGCAGACTACAAGAGAAGACGTAAATCTTTAACTAATAACCTATTATTTGAGTTAAATAACGTAATATCTCAAAATAAACCTTTATAATAATAAGCTCCGAAACCTACTTAAGTTGTAAGGAATAAAAAGCCATGCCCACCCTCTCCCACATTATCAGCATCAACATAGATTTTAACACAATAATTATTGGAGCGGTTTTTATTCTTGTTGTCTTGTTAATATTAACATTCGGCTTTCCTAAAAGGGATGATGACTGGCCAAAAGACCCGCCATATTGAAACTGTTTTTCAAATGATGGCTGTATATATATAACCAATGCCAAGATTACGGAACATAAAGATCTGGAAAAAGAAACTTAAAAGTGAAATTGTCAGGAAAAACAAATAATGTAAAGAACCTATATTTACCGATATAATTATGAAAAAATACTATCATGCATCTCCCAAAAGATTTAAAATAGGGAAAATACTGGGTGGTGCAATTGAATTAAAAGCTAATTTTCAGTCTAGTATTAAGGGTATGGTCTTTCTGACCACCAGCCCATATCCACATTATACTATTTATGGGAAATTTGAAAGATTACATATCTATGAAGTACAACCGATCGGGAAAGTGTTTCGTGGGTATTTTGAGGATTTGTATGTACATCAGGCTGAAATTGTCAAATATATTGGAGTAGCATCAAAAAGTAAATCACAGGGACTAAGCAAATGTGTTTCCAGTATAGGAATTGATAAGAAAAAATCACATAATACAAACAAATTACCTTATAAAAGATATAGAGCATTAATTTTTGAAAATGCAGAAGTAAATTTTTGTAAAAGAAAAAAAATAGAAGATATTCAATCTGTAAATTTGGACAAATTGCATTCAATTATTTCCAGCAAAGGATTTCAATATTATGTAATATACGACTATTGGCAAGAAAAAGAGATAGAGAATACTTTAGAAAATGAAAAAGAATAAAAATATTATAGGGCAGTATATCCTCAGAATTAACAGCAGTTATTCCATAATTTTCCTTACTTTTACAATATAACTTAAACCTGTTATTATTATGAATTCACTGAAGTACATTTTATCTATTGCGGTCCCCGCCATCCTTCTTTCCTCCTGCCAAACCGAAGTCAAAAAGGAGGAACCTATACGCACATATGAATACCTGAAAATAACCGCTGTAATTGACACCGGTAACTACATCACTTCTCTTATTCCTTCAGTCAATCCTGAGGTTAAAGATGTGCTTGAAGTACAATACAGGCTTAAGATAATGAATGTCACCGTTAACCCTACCCAAGTTGACACAATAGTGATTGACAAGCTGATCATTATTGAAAATCCTGACGAGGATGCTGCGTCATACTCGTATGGCTTCGAAGACAATCCGAACGGGCTGTATGATGAGAGCGGGAAGAGGATCACTTTTCCTGTAAATTTGCTTTTGTACGATCCACTTAACTGCATTCTCAAACACGGACAGACAATAGATAAAGCCACGATGGACTTTATTAAAGGTAAGTTTAAAGACATTTCAAAACTGAATTCCAAAGAGGTATTTAAAGCGCTTATCGAAAACGGGATGAATTTACAGAACGATAAAACAATGCAGGGAGAAATTATGCAGTTGGAGTTTTATACGACAAAGGACAATATCATTTACAAGGATATTCTTTTCCCCTACAACAACTATTGCGTAAAGTGATATGTTCGTACTGTTCGGCACAAGCACAATAAAAACCAGAGTAGACAACACAACCCAAACACACCCAACACA
>CAZSJF010000368.1:0-3066 GCA_964606705.1 uncultured Bacteroidales bacterium | reverse complement strand
TACTTAATTAAGCAAGGAGTTTAAAATGACACTTGGATTTTACCCTGGTTGTTCACTGAAAGGTGCATCACGCGAATACAACGAATCAGTAGTTGCAATTTCCAATTTTTTTGCTCTTGAATTAAAGGAAATTTCTGATTGGAATTGTTGTGGCGCAACAGCAGCTCATAATCTTAATAAGAAGCTGTCCCTTTCATTGCCTGCAAGAATACTTGCAATAGCTGAAAAAGAAGCACTTGATGAAATAGTTGTTCCCTGTGCTGCCTGTTATGAACGGCTCAGCGTTACCCAACATGAATTACTTGGCAATGATAATCTGCGAAAACAAGTTACAGATATTATTGAAATGGATTTAAAAGGAACAACCAAAATATTGAATATTATCCAGATGATTGAAAAATACATTGCACCTCAATTGCAGAATAAGATATCTAATCCTTTCAATTTTAAGGTTGCTTGTTATTATGGCTGTTTGCTGGTAAGACCTCATGATATTCTTAAATTTGACAGACCTGAAGATCCACAAACAATGGATAATATTATGAAAACAATTGGTGCTACTCCGATTGAATGGGCTTATAAAACAGAATGTTGCGGTGCAGGAATGTCTGTTTCCAGAACTGACCTTGTTGCCAAGCTTTCAGGTAAAATTATAGAGGATGCTGTTGATAGAGATGCTGCAGTTATCATTGTAGCCTGTCCTATGTGTCATTCAAATCTTGATATGAGACGCCCTGATATTGAAAAATATCTTCATAAGCAAAGCACTATACCGGTGATATATATTACACAGGCAATTGGTTTAGCTGTCGGAATAAATGAAAAAAGCTTAGGATTACACAGGCATATGGTACCTGTCAAACTATATAACTGATATTATAAGAAGATAATAATTGATATTACATAAAAAACTATACTATATATAAAAAAACCAAGTCCCAAGAGCCAAGTCCCAAGATTATTTGTACCGATTATTTGTATAAAATTCTATTCTTTGGTCTTGAGTTTTTGGTCTTGGAGTTTGGATCTTTAAATTTAGAACTTATCCAAAAAATAAAATATTTTTCGTAACATACATAGTATAATAATATAGAATAAGGAGAAATCACTATGGCGCGTATAGGAGTATTCATTTGTCATTGTGGTGAAAACATAGGTTCTACAGTAGATTGTGCAAAAGTTGCCGAAGTTTCTGCTGATGTTCCGGGAGTAGTTCATAGTGTAGATTATAAATACATGTGTTCTGACCCTGGGCAAAATTTGATAAAAGAAGCTATTAAAGAAAAGAAGTTAACAGGTGTCGTTGTTGCAGCTTGCTCCCCGAGAATGCATGAGCCTACATTTCGTCGTGCTTGTGCTGAAGCAGGATTAAATCCTTATTTATGTGAAATGGCTAATTTACGTGAACATTGCTCATGGGTTCACGAAAAAAATGCTCTTACAACTGAAAAAGCTATTGATTTAGTCAGAACATTAATTGAAAAAGTTAAAAGAAATACTCCTTTGTTTCCTATAAAAGTTCCCGTTACCAAAACAGCCCTTGTTCTTGGTGGCGGGATAGCAGGTATTCAAGCCAGTCTTGATATTGCCAATGCAGGTCATAAAGTTATTCTTGTTGAGAGGGACCCCTCTATTGGCGGGCATATGTCACAACTCTCCGAAACTTTTCCAACTCTTGACTGCTCACAGTGCATATTGACACCCAGAATGGTTGAAGTAGCTCAGCATCCCAATATAACTTTATATACATATGCAGAGATTGAAAGTCTTGATGGCTTTATAGGTAATTTTAAAGCAAAAATTCGCAAAAAGTCAAAAAGCATTGATGAAAAAATTTGTACAGGTTGCGGACTATGCACTACCAAATGTCCTCAGAAAAAGATACCCAGTGAATTTGATACGGGTTTAGGTTTCAGAACGGCTATTTATGTCCCTTTTCCACAGGCAGTTCCTAACAAACCTGTAATAGATAAACAGAATTGCACTTATTATACAAAAGGTAAATGTAAAATCTGTGAAAAAGTTTGTCCTACTAAAGCAATTCGCTATGACCAACCGGATGAAATTGTAGAAGTTGATATAGGAGCTATTGTTATTGCAACGGGGTTTAATGTGCTTAATACAGATTTTTTCCCTGAGTATGGATATGGTAAATACAAAGATGTTATTAATGCATTGCAGTTTGAGCGGCTTGCATCTGCATCAGGACCTACCTTAGGTGAAATACGACGTCCTTCCGATGGTAAAATACCTGAAAAAGTAGTGTTTATTGCCTGTGCAGGTTCAAGAGACCCTGCTAAAGGAATTGAGTACTGTTCCAAGATATGCTGTATGTATACTGCTAAACATGCTATGCTATATAAGCATAAAGTTCATCATGGAACTCCTTATATATTTTATATGGATATACGTGCAGGTGGGAAAATGTATGAAGAGTTTATCAGAAGAGCAGTTGTTGAAGATGAAGTACAATATATAAGAGGTCGTGTATCAAGAATATATGAAAAGAATGGGAAGCTAATCGTTAAAGGGGCTGACACCCTGCTTAATGCTTACCCTGTTGAAATAGAGGCAGATATGGTTGTACTGGCTACAGCAGGAGTAGCTAATCAGGGTGCAGAAGAATTGGCTCAGAAGCTACATGTATCCTACGATTCTTATAAATTTTTTGCAGAAGCACATCCCAAATTAAAGCCCGTTGAAACGAATACAGCAGGAATATTTCTTGCCGGAGCATGTCAGGCACCCAAAGATATTCCTGAATCAGTAGCTGCTGCATCAGGAACAGCAAGTAAAGTAGCAGGATTATTCTCCAATGATGAACTTACGCGGGAACCTTTAATTGCTGTGGTTAACAGAACAGCTCCTCCTGTATATTCAACTTGTGTAGGTTGCTTCTTATGTCAGCCGGTATGTCCTTATCAGGCAATTGAGAGAGAAGAAATCAAAGACAGAAATGGTAAATTGATAAAGGTAGTAGCTAAGATTAACCCCGGATTATGCCAGGGTTGCGGTACTTGTGTTGCTTTATGCCGCCCAACAAACCACCCAAACACACCCAACACA
>CAZSJF010000367.1:0-3067 GCA_964606705.1 uncultured Bacteroidales bacterium | reverse complement strand
CAGAAGGTAAGCTCCCTCCTGTTTGAGTCATGGTTTGCAGAGAACTTCCTTTGAGGTTCGGAAAAAACAGTTTAAGTCAATACTTAACGGGGTGATTGAGCAGGATAAGGATCTGAAAATTGAGAGTGCTGAAGATTTTAAAGTGGTTACAAAGACTTCTCCTGCAAAATCAGAGATAATAGATTTGATATTTGCCAATATAGTAGTGAAACATACAAAATCAAATACTATTGTGTTGGTGAAGGATAAGCAGCTTCTGGCAAGCGGGGTGGGACAGACGTCAAGGGTTGATGCTTTAAAGCAGGCTATTCTGAAAGCGCAGGGTTTTGGGTTTGACCTGAAAGGAGCTGTCATGGCATCTGATGCGTTCTTCCCTTTCCCTGACTGTGTGGAGATAGCACATGATGCCGGCATCAATGCCGTTGTTCAGCCGGGAGGCTCTGTTAAGGATGATCTGTCTGTGGAATATTGCAATAAAAACAATATGTCTATGGTGTTTACAGGTATAAGGCATTTTAAACATTAGACATCTTTTTAATTAAAATAAACAAAATATAGAAAATTTTAAATAAAGAATGCCGAACAAAGAATATCGAATAATGAACTGAATTTATGAATGAAGAAAAAAGTAACATAAAAAAGTTTGATTTGGATGAACTTCGACATTCATTATTCCTTGTTCAGTGTTGGATATTTGTTTATAGTATTAAAGTAAAAATGTAATGTAAAATTTTAATCAGGCAAAGAAATCTATTAATAATAAATTATATAACATGGGACTTTTCTCATTCTTAACAAAAGAAATCGCAATAGACCTTGGCACTGCCAATACGATAATAATTCACAATGACAAGGTTGTTGTTGACGAACCTTCAATAGTAGCTATTGACAGGATAACCGGTAAGGTTATTGCTGTTGGTAAAAAAGCTATGATGATGCATGGCAAGACCCATGAGAGCATAAGGACTATCAGGCCGCTCAGAGATGGTGTGATTGCCGATTTCCAGTCAGCGGAATATATGATAAGGGAAATGATAAAAATGATAAATCCCAAGAAAAGCCTTTTCCCTCCCTCACTGAAAATGGTTATATGTATTCCTTCCGGTATCACTGAAGTTGAAGAACGAGCTGTAAGAGACTCTGCAGAACAGGCAGGAGCAAAGGAAGTAAGGCTTATTCACGAACCTATGGCTGCTGCAATAGGTATAGGAATAGATGTTCTGGAACCTGTCGGCAACATGGTTATTGATATCGGCGGCGGTACAAGCGAAATTGCCGTTATTGCACTCGGCGGTATTGTCTGTAACAAGTCAATACGTATTGCAGGAGACGATTTTAATGCGGATATTGAAGAATATATGAGAAAACAGCATAACATTCATGTGGGAGAACGTACATCTGAAAAAATAAAAATTGAAGTAGGTGCGGCTATGAGTGAAATAGAAAATCCTCCTCCTGATTATCCTGTTCACGGAAGGGACATGCTTACAGGAATTCCCAAAGAAATATATGTCAATTATGCTGAAATTGCACATGCTCTGGACAAGTCTATTATCAAAATTGAAGCAGCTATATTAAATGCCCTTGAAATGACGCCCCCTGAACTGTCGGCAGATATTTATAAAACAGGCATTTACCTTGCAGGAGGCGGTTCTATGCTGAGAGGTTTGGATAAAAGAATACAGATGAGGACGAAATTACCTGTCCATCTGGCTGAAGATCCTTTAAGGGCTGTCGCCAGAGGCACAGGGATTGCATTGAAGAATTTTGATAAGTTTACTTTCTTAATTAAATAGTATCTCCTTGTTAACCACACATATTAATAGCAGGGTTTTGTACATATGAAGAATTTATTCATATTTTTATGGAGGTATCATTTCTTTTTTCTGTTTCTTATCCTTGAGATAGTTTCCTTTTCCTTAGTGGTGCGGAATAATTATTATCAGAAAGCCAGTTTCCTTAATTCTACAAATGTAATGTCAGGAAGAATACTGGCTGTTTCACAGAATGTAAAGGAATATTTCTCGCTGAGAGAAGCAAATAGAGCCTTGATTGAAGAAAACGCCAGGTTGCATAACAGCCTGAAAAAATCTTTTATTGTCACTACCGCTACGGTTTATACAAAAAATGACACTTTGTATAAACACCAGTATCAATACATCAGCGCCAAAGTGATTAATAATTCTACGAATAAGAGAAACAACTATATGACTCTTAATAAGGGGGCAAATTATGGGATAAAAAAAGATATGGCTGTATTATCTCCCAATGGAATAGTGGGAGTAGTAAAAGATGTATCTGCAAATTTTTGTTCTGTCATGATGGTGCTCCACAGCAAAACAAAAATAAGCGGGAAGATAAAGAAAAATGGTTATATAGGTACTGTAATGTGGGAAGGTGGAAGTTACAGAAAAGGCACGATGACTGATGTTCCAACGCATGTGGAATTGTCTGTTGGTGATACAATAATTTCGAGCGGGTATTCATCAATTTTTCCGGAAGGAATTATGATAGGCACAATAAAAGATTTTGAAATAAAAAGCGGGGATAACTTTTTTACGATCGGATTCAGGTTTTCGGAAGATTATAATAAACTTTCTTATGTCTATATTGTGAAAAACCTTATGAAAGAGGAACAGGATAAACTGGGAAAAGATGAGTAATGTTTTTTTAAAAAATATATTGCGTTTTATCTTTCTGATCTTATTTCAGATAGTGATCCTTAACAATATACGGCTGGGTGGTTATATTAATCCGTATTTATATATCCTTTTTATTTTACTGCTTCCGTTTGAAACACCAAGATGGTTATTGCTTGTTTCTGCATTTTCCCTGGGGTTATGTATAGATATGTTTTCAGATTCTCTCGGGATGCACACTGCAGCGACGGTTTTTATGGCATACTGCCGGCCCTATGTCGCAAGAATGGTTTCTGTAAAGCAGGAATATGAGCCGGGAATACAGCCTAATATAAGAGATTTAGGCTTCAGGTGGGTTTTTACTTATTCACTTATATTGGTTCTTCTTCACCACCTGGTTTTATTCTATGTTGAAATATTCAGTTTCA
>CAZSJF010000366.1:0-3088 GCA_964606705.1 uncultured Bacteroidales bacterium | reverse complement strand
TCTGTCTGGACCACATCATATTTTTTACAGGAAAAAAATATGAAAAACCCGAAAAGGAAAGTCAGAAAAAGTTTTGTTCTCATATGAATGTTTATTAATTTTTAAAGATCATCTTTTTGTTAAATATGCCTGTTCTTGTCTGTACCTGTATTAAGTATAAATCGCAGGTGAAATCGCATAAAGAAAACTCGTAGTCATAGGTATTCACGGGTAAGTCGGCGCTGGTTCTTATAAGCTGACCAAGGCTGTTATAAATACGCACTGAATTCATTGGGGTTTTTGAATGAACAGTAACTGTATTTCCGTTTTCTGTGATTTGAAGCAGATCAGCGGTTTCGCCGACGAGAGGATCCGGACCATCGGAAGATGTGATGTTAATGCAGGCATATCGTGTTGCTGTATGACTTCCGTATGGATTGGTTGCGGTAAGAGACACATCGTATAAACCGGACTGGGTGTATTGATGGAATGGATTCTCCAGGGTGGACGAACCTCCATCGCCAAAATACCAGAGAAAAAACCGGGGATCATTCCGGGATAAATTTATAAAGTAAAACTGGTTATAGGCTGCGGGTACAATATCAAAATCCGCAACAGGCTGAAATCCGGGCATGTTGCAATCCGCCAACAACTTAAAACCTCTGTCCGTAATAATTTCATCGGAAAAAAACCGGAGGGTGACAGAATTGGAAGAGCTGGAAATTATATAATTAATTCCTGAACCGGTCAATGTGGCTAAAAGAGGAGCAGAATCAGTCTCACCGTCATAAACGAGCAAATAGTCGTACCCGGATTCCAGATAATAATATTCAAAAAATAAGCGGATGTTTGTTGCTGCAGGCGCACGGATGGTAAGCCGGCTGTTTATATTTTCAGAATAATTGTTTTGTTCTCCGCCATTATCGTAAAGCAATGCATGACATAAATCCAGAGTGTCCGCTCCGTTATCCGGAAATATATAAAAACAATTTCCAGGTTCATATACTTTAATATAATCCTGTTTTATCAAAGAGGCGTTCCCCTGACAATTCCCCTGCACAATCTGTACAGTATGGCAGATGGTATAGTCTCCCGGGCTCAGATAAGTATGTTCCGGATTGGACAGAGTGCTGACCGTTCCATCGCCAAAAAGCCAGAAATGAGTAGCGTCTTCGCCCAGGGAGGAATAAAAATTCACAGTGGCAGGAACAGTACAAAAGACGGTATTGTCAGCCTGAAAAAAGCCAAGATTGTAACTATCTTCAGATGATGCAGGCATTCCAACCGCCACCCAGGCATCAGTAACAGCTTGCACTTCATCAGAACACATACCGTACAGGTCAATAGCAGCGAGTATGGAATAATCTCTTGCATCGGAATAACCGGAGCCGCTTGTAAGGTACACAACTAAAGTCCTGAAGGCAATTTGCTCCGCTTTCTCCATTCCAATACCGTTGATATTGTATGAATAGTCAAGATCATTAATGCCTGAGCCACCTTCGCTGAGGAGATAAAACCAGTATTCAAAGGGTCCACACCAGTAATGGGGGTCCTGAATATCCCACCAATATTCACCCTGATAGGTATCGGGCAATTGGCATGATTTAGGGTCGGACAAAGAACGGATTACAAAGCCAATATCTTCTGCATTAAGCCAGTTGGCACGTTCGGGACGGGCATAAAATTCGACACAGGTACCGAAAATATCGCTGAACCCTTCGCAAAGTCCGCCGGGTTCGCCGGAATAAATGAAATCGGCAGAAAACTGGCTGAGGCCGTGCGTGGTTTCATGACCGACGACATCAAGGGTAGTAAAGGGACCGATAGTATCGTTACCGTCACCATATGTCATGGAATATCCATCCCAGAAAGCATTGACAAAATCGTAACCGTAGTGAACATAGCTGATCAGCTTGAACCCTGCGTTATCAATGCTGTTGTAGCCATGAATATTGTAAAAATAATCGTAAGTCATTTCAGTAGCCCAGTGGGCATCGGTAGCGACCTCATCCTGGTATGGATTAAAATTATTCCAGTAATTATCTGCATCGGTAAAATCAGTTGCCATTCCGGTGTTTTCGGAGTTATTCATATTAAACGTTTCAATGCCATTTCCTTTGGTTCCGTCCCGTAACCGGTAACTGCCATTATAATATTCAGTGGTTATTGGTCTTGTCCCGCTGTATTTGGTCACCGCAGTACCTTCTGAATATGAATTTATGATCTTTTCAAGTGTCAGTTCAATTTCTCCATTGGTAACATTTATATAAACTTCGGTTCTCCGTAATGGTTTTAAAGCATAGATGTCAAATTTATAAGCCAGAACATGCTGACCGGTCTTTTTATGATCTTTATAAGGAATATAAAAAAGTTCGCCTGCAGGATAAAAAGTTGCTGAAGGACTGTTTTTAATATATTTGATAAATTTTTCCTTACTACTGTCCTCCCATGCATATTTTTCTGCATTGATATTATCCAGGGCGATTTTTAATGCTTCCCTTTCTGTCAGTACAATATTTCCATCCTGTTCCCGGATATCATGCAATGTTCCGTTTACTGCCATTATTCTGTCTTCCTTTTCATGGATATTAAATTCCCCGCCAAGCACGGGAACAGCATTAACCAGTTGCTGATAACGGGAATGGAGCATTCCTGATCTGTCGGAATATTTACTTACTAACCTGTATTTTGCAGGAAGCTTTAAATCATATGCCTTTTGCAGATATTGCGGAAGAGCCTGGTTAGTTAAAGAATAATCCTGTAAAATCTGAATATATTTCATAGTCCTGTCGTCAGTGTTTACTATGATTTTTTCAGCATTCCTCTTCAGACATTCAGGATTTCCTTTATATAAGATCTGCGCCTGTGCGGAAAGAACTGATATCAGTAAAACAATTCCTATCGGAAGGTTTCTCATTTCTGAAAAGCAAATATTTTACAAATATACATCAATATTTTTATAAATTTGTGCTCTCAAAATTTCTTTAATGAAAGGTTTTTCCGAGCGCATATTAAACATTGTCAGCTATATCAGCTCAATACTTCTGTTTGTCATCACTGCGGCAATAATAATAATCTCAACTCCACATTACTCCCGTTTCATTTATGA
>CAZSJF010000365.1:75-3102 GCA_964606705.1 uncultured Bacteroidales bacterium | reverse complement strand
TGTGTTGGGTGTGTTTGGGGGTGGGTTTTACACCTCAGTTCCTATCTCCACTCCTACTTTGGCAATAACGCCGAGTACATTTCTTTCGGCAGCAGGAGCTGTTGGCCCGACGACAAAGTCAGGGGCAGCAAGTGCATAAAAGTGTGCAATGTGGCTGTGAACGTAATGAGCCATATAAAACAACTCTCTTAATTTTCTAGCAGTAACTGTAGGCTGTACTCCGAACACTGCATCAATAGCCTTTCCTGAAGCCATGTGATGACATCCGGGGCATACGCCGCATATCTTTGTCACGATCTGAGAAGCCTCTTCAACAGCACGGCCTTCAAGAAACTTTTCAAAGCCCCTCAGTTCAGGAACCTGAAAATACACATTGTCAACATCACCGTCATCATTGCAGAATATCTCTACTTTCCCATGGCCTTCAAGGCGTGTAATCGGATCTATTGTATATCTTTTCATAAAAGTTTCCTCCTTAATATTGAAGCAGGCAAGCTAAATCTGTAAAAAGTACCTGCAGGGTCATCAATCTGTTCAACAATTTTTTCTATTTCTTCATCTGTTGTTGCATCAATCATAGTACCAATGGCAGACAACATTTTTGCTCCCGGGTCTGTCACATCAGGCGGTGGGCCGTAACATCCGCGACAAGGGGCATTTCCTTTTATACACCTTACTCCGCAGCCTCCTCTTGTAGCCGGTCCCATGCAAATAACTCCCTGTTCAAGGAAACATGTCTCGCCGTCATCCTTGATCTGCCAAGGCCTGTAGAAATGCTTAATAAGTTTATTATCTGATTTTTTCCTTTTGCATTCATCGCACTGTGACTTGTTATAAGCACCAACCACCGAACCTTTAGGCGGAAGTTCGGCACCTGTAACAATAGCCATGAACACTTCCACAAGACGTTCAGTCTGAGGAGGGCATCCCGGCAGATAATAATCAACATCCACAACCTGACCTAATGACCTTACATCATTGTAAAATACAGGTATTTCAAGTTTCCCTTCAGGCACTTCATATTCCGGCTGAGGAAATATCTTATCAGGATTAACTGTTGATTCACTTTCAATATATGCCCTGTTAAAAATCCCTTCTTTGTTGGAAAAGTTGGCCAATCCGGGTATCCCGCCCATATGAGCGCATGAACCGTATGCAACAAGCACTTTTGTCTTCTTTCTCAAAAGCTTTGCCATATGTTCATTTTCGCTGTTACGCACAGCACCGTTAAACAGGGTAACGTCTATATGCCCGTCAGGCATAGCTTCCACATCTTTATATTTAATATCAAGAGCTATCGGCCAGAAAACCAGGTCTGCAGCAGCTATAACATCAAAAAGTTTTTCATGTACATCAAGCACAGACACGCAGCAGCCGCCACATGCCGCACCCCAGTATACAGCGAGTTTTAATTTTGGTTTATCTACTTCATTTGCCATTTATATTTCCTCCTTAAGCTAAGGTTTCTATGTTTGATTTTACTTTACACTGACCTAATTTTGTAATTTTATCTGTAAATGCGTTCACCAGTTCGGCAAACTGTTTTCCTTCACTTGCACTTATCCATTCAAGGTGCAACCTTTCTTTCGGAATGCCCATCTGCTGTATATATTTCTGCAGCAGGTAATATCTTCGGAGGCACTTGTAATTACCTTCGTGATAATGGCAGTCGCCGGGATGGCATCCACAAATCAATACTCCATCTGCCCCTTCCTTAAATGCTTTTAATACGAAGGTAGGCTCTACACGGCCAGAACACATGATTCTTATTACTCTGATATTCGGTGCATATTTCATACGCGAAGTGCCTGCCAAATCGGCTCCTGTATATGAACACCAGTTGCATAAAAATGCTACGATTTTTGGATTAAAGTTACTCATATTTTTCCTCCAGTGACATTAGTCCTTCTATTTGTGATAGTATTTGTTTATCTGTAAAATGACGGCATTTGATCGCCCCTGTCGGACATGCTGAACCGCAAGTTCCACAACCTTTACACAGTATTTCATTTACCACCGATACTTTCTTTTCTTCATTAAAGCTGATAGCTGTGTACGGACATACTTTGATACACGTCTGACAGCCACAGCACAAATCCTCATTGACATTAGCTGTAGTAGTTTCTACTTCTACTGAACCACACGAAATAGTTGCTAATATGCGGGCTGCTGCTGCACGAGCCTGTACCACAGAATCCGGAATATCTTTCGGCGACTGACAGCTCCCTGCTATATATACGCCGTCTGTTGTAGTGGCTACCGGATCTAATTTGGGGTGTCTTTCTATATAAAAAGCATTGCCGCACATACTTATTCCTACTGCATGTGCTATATCTTTGTCATTGTCGTGAGCTTCCATGCTTACCATCAAAATTACCATATCGGCGGGAACTTCTATTGATTTTCCTGATATTTTCTCATCCAATTCAATTAACATTTTACAAGGCTCATTAACATTTGCTTTTATTATCTTAGGAAGTCCATCCTGTTGATCAAACATCAGAAATTTAATATGCTTTCTTGAGGTCTGCGTGTAAAATTCTTCACAACCCTTGCTGAATGCCCTCATATCTGCATATATATTAAATATATTTGCATCAGGAAGTTCAGAACGTACCTGATTTGCAAATTTAAGAGCTACCATACAGCATGTACGCGAGCAGTATTCATGATAATTTTTGTTACGGCTGCCTACACAATGGATTATGGCTATATTTTTTGGTTCTCTGCCCTCTTTCGTTAATATATTACCTGATTTTAACATCTTTTCAAATTCTACTGAGGTAATGACATCAGGTAATTTCCCATAACCATAATTTTCAATGGCTGATGGATTAAATGGTTTTAATCCTGTTGCTACTATAACATTGCCGAATTTTATTTTTATTTCTTTTTTATCATCACCATATATAACAGTTTCAAAATTACCCACATATTTTGTAATAAAAGCTGTTTCAGGATATGTGGGTAATTTTGAAACTGTTATATATGGTGATGAGAAAAAACAAACCAAACACACCCAACACA
>CAZSJF010000365.1:0-65 GCA_964606705.1 uncultured Bacteroidales bacterium | reverse complement strand
TGAAACAGCTTTTATTTCGGAATTTAAGAATACTTCCACATTGGGATTACTCTTAATATTTTGTA
>CAZSJF010000364.1:0-3102 GCA_964606705.1 uncultured Bacteroidales bacterium | reverse complement strand
CTCTCAGATATTGAGAGAAGTATGCAACGGAAGAATTTATCCGTTTTATGATCTCCATATTCCAAGATCATACCGTTCCGGATCGAGTATGCCAAATTTTCAGAATATGCCCGCACATGATCCAGAGATTGGAAAACTTATACGCTCTGGTATTTTTCCATCATCCGGAAATAAATTGGTTGAGATCGATTACAGTTCAATAGAAGTAAAAATATCGGCTGTTGTGACTGGCGACCCTAACTTACTGAAATATGTGTTAAATCCAGAATCAGATATGCATTTGGATACAGCAAAAGATATCTGGATGTTGCCACAAGAAGAGGTAACAAAAGAAATTAGATTTCACTCCAAATCTGGATTTGTGTTTGCTCAGTTGTATGGTGCTACATACAAGTCATGCGCAGAAATGTTGTGGAAAAATGTTATTGGGGGTAATTTAGAAACAAAAAGTGGTATTACTGTAAAAGAGCATCTTCAGGATACTGGAATAGATTCATATGAATTGTTTGTTGAACATTGTAGAAAAGCTGAGGAAATATTTTGGTATGAACGATTTCCAGTGTATAGAGAATGGAAAAAGGAAATCAATATATTCTACCAAAAAAATGGCTTTGTTGAAAATTTGTTCGGATTTCGTTTCACCGGATATTTAAACGAACGTGAGGCGGTCAACTACCCAATACAGTCCGCCGCGTTCCATGTACTTTTGGATAGTTTAATACGAATTAATGCTATTGCAAAAAAAGAGAAATGGAGAACCAAAGTTGTCGGACAGGTGCACGACAGTATAATCCTTGATATGCACCCTGATGAGGAAACTCATGTTTTGAAGACGTGTGTGTACGAGATGGACAAACATGCGAGAGAGCTACACCCCTGGATCACAGTGCCAATTCCTGTAGAGGTAGAGGTGGCTGAACAAGATCTGAGTTGGTGGGATAAAAAAGAAATAAAAATTCAGTCATTTTAAAATAATGCTTGACATTCCCAAAGTAGGTATGATATGGTAAATATAGTCAAAGTGAAAATAGAAAAGTCAAATATCAAACCCGAGAGTTCCCATGTTGCGAAACATGGGAGAGCCTTCTATTTTAGCTCTGACTGCTCTCGGGTTTTTCTTTGGAGGACTATATCATGCCTACTAGAATGAAGCGAAACACAAAAATTGTTGATGGAATTCAGTACAATCAATGTACAAAATGTGGAGAATGGTTTCCCGCTACAACAGAATATTTCTATTATATGAATAAAACAAAACATATTTTGACAACAGCATGTATTACTTGCACATGTATGTATAAAAAAGAATATAGTAAAGAGCATAGGGAAGAACTTAGTGCAAAAAAACGGGAAGAATATCATAAAAACCCAGAAAAGTATATTAAGCGTGTTCAAAATCATTACAAGAAAAATAGGGCTAAGAAGTTGGCCTATGAAAAAGAACGGCAAAATAAAAATAAAGAAACTATCCGTAGAAAACAAAAAATATACCGTGAAGAAAATAAAGAAAAGATAAAGGTTCGTAGGCATAAACAATATGAAGCTAATGCTGAAAAAATAAAAACTGCACAACGTATATACGTTGATAAAAATAGAGAAATGGTCAATCAAAAACAACGAGTATTAAAAAATTCATTTGTCCAATTTGTGTCTTACGCACATCAGCTAACAATTGATGAAAACCCAAAATTAGGTGATAATGGTATTTTATTAGTTAAATGCACTTATTGTGGAAGATATTTTCCCCCATTACTGAAAGATGTTACAAAACGTCTTGAGGCATTAAAGGGGAAATCAACTGGGGAATTGCGGCTTTATTGCTCAAAAAATTGTAAAGCATCATGCCCAACATATAAACAAGTAAAATACCACAGAGGTCAAAAATATTATACAAACCGTGAAGTAGATCCGCTACTTAGGCAAATGGCCCTTGAATTAGACAATTATGAATGTCAAAGATGCGGAAGATCAATAGATGAAGTTTCATTACATGTACATCATATTTTACCTTATCGTAAAAACCCAATGATGGGGAATGATATTGATAATACACTAACTCTTTGTATTGACTGTCATTTAAGTTGGATGCACTCAAAAGATGGGTACGGTTGTGTTGATACAAAATGTATTTCATAGGGATAAGTAAAATTTTAACCATTTAAAAGAAAAGGAGGTGAGTGTCAAATGAAACAAGGCACATTGCAAGTCGGCAATATTTATTTAGGTGATTGTTTGGAGTTAATGCCCTTGATTCCAAGCAAAAGCATTGACATGATTCTCTGCGACTTGCCTTACGGGACTACGGCTTGCAAATGGGATACGGTGATTCCCTTTGAACCGTTGTGGAAGGAATATAAAAGGCTGATAAAGGATAGGGGTGCGATTGTGTTGTTTGGGAGTGAACCGTTCTCAAGCTATTTGAGGATAAGTAATATTGACTGGTATAAGTATGATTGGGTATGGGAAAAGACAAACCCGTCTAATATTGCGTTGGCAAATAAGCAACCAATGAAATACCATGAGGCAATAAGCGTATTCTGCAATGGTTCAACGTACTATTATAAACAAATGATTAAAAGAATAAATAGAACAATGGAAAGTGCCAAGCGTAGAGGTTATGTATTTCACAATAGCGGGAGCGATCAAACAGGACTAAAATACGTTGAAGTGTCATCGGATAAATATGATGCTGATTGGAAAAATCCAAGCACGATACTAAAGTTTAATTCTTTACGACCAAATGCCAAAGAGTTTGCTAAACATCCAACCCAAAAACCAGTAGCCCTATGTGAGTACCTAATTCGGACCTACACCAACGAAGGCGACACGGTACTTGACAACTGCATGGGATCAGGCACGACTGGCGTAGCTTGCCGGAATCTGAACCGGAACTTTGTAGGCATAGAAAAAGAGCCTGAATACTTTGAAATAGCAAAACAGAGAATAGAGAATCCGGACTATGTTAAACCCACTAAGGCTAAGGCAAAGAATAAAAATCAAGGATTTTTTTCTGAAGAAGAGATTTTCGATTTACAACCCAATTAACAATTTAAAAGAAAAGGAGAATGACCCATGAAAGAAGAAAAAAGTTTGTCCGAGGAA
>CAZSJF010000363.1:0-3107 GCA_964606705.1 uncultured Bacteroidales bacterium | reverse complement strand
ATTATCCGAATAATAATTTGTTTCAACAGGCTGCAGTATTGAACAATTTGCTTTATTTATGTACAGTCCGTTTACATTCAGTTGAAATTCCCTTGTCTTTGCTGTCAGTATATGCCCTTTCTGATTTTCGTTAATGTCAAGTGTCAGGAAGTATCCGGAAAACGAGCTTGTTCCTGTGAGTACAATATTTATATTCCACAGGTCTTCAAAAGCGAAGTTGTTGGGAGGGGGTATGGCCACAATTACCACCTGTGCGGAAGCATTAATATAAAAGCTTGATATTAGAAAAACAGTCAGGCAATATTTAAATATTTTATATAATGTTACTTTCATTTTCCTTACCATTTGGTTATTAATGAAGCTCTTATTATGTATTCATCATAATCAGGATAAGTTTCCGGCAGGAAGTAGTTATTGTAGATATTGCGGTCTATCCTGATGTTGAATATAAATATTTTTGCAAAAGTTATATTGTATTCAAGGTAGAAACCAAGTTTGTTGTCATTTTTACCGGAGATGTAATTTATTCCTAATGAACTGAGTGATTTTTTGAGTATTACAAATGAACTGCCGATACTGCCGGTGATTGTATTTGTTATAGAATCACTTCTGGATGCAGAGATACAGGTCGCATTGAAATTTGCACTATTGCCTGAAGGGAAACGCATGATGTGGTTTACTGTAAAATAACTTGTTGAGAAATTTGTTGCTGCAATGTCCGTAATGCTTTGCTGCATGATAAAGGATGCATTGGAATTATGGTATTTGTCGCCTATTTTGTAATAGTACCCGCTGATTATATTGAAAATATTCATATTGAAATATTGTGAGTCATTGCGTAAAATATATGGTGCGTATTTCATTTTCAGGAAAGGGTATTTTGGAATGTTTACAGACAAGTCAAATCCGTAATTCCAGAATGAAGATGTCAGTAATTTATAATTTTCAAGATTATCCCTGTTTTGCCTTACAAATCCTGATATATTTATTTTTCTTTTTAACATGTACTGGGAAATCTTAAATTCATTTTGCTGCATATCTGTTATGAGATAAGGCACTCCCATAGATTTGTATCCCGGCCCGATATATTTTGTCGTAAGAAACAATTGTGTGTTCTTCCTGAATAAATTATTTACCAGTCCGAGTTTATATGCATATCCGGTATATGTGTTTAAGTCAATTGATTTCTGTCCCAATATGTTTTTTATCCATTCGTCAGGATTGCCGTAGCTGCTGAAAGAGACGGAATCTATACTGGTTTCTCCGGTGTATTCATAAAGTGTGTTTTTTATTGTTTGCGAGCCTGCCACTTCTCCGTTGATATAAAAGTTGTCTTTAAACAGGTTCAAAGTGAAATTGGCACCTATTACTTTGTTGTTTTGCGGAGGACTGCTGTAAGCTGTAGTGTCATTACCTGAAAATGGCGTGTCTTCGAAATTTAATACATAGAAGTAGATATGGCTGTTGTCTTTTATCCCGTAGCCAAAGCCGCCCGCAATCATATCCCTCTTTAATGCATTATAATTTGAATCAGAGTTTATTACCGATTTCTGAACCTGCCCTTTTGCAAAAGACATATACATGTTGCCTGGCTCAAGTTCAACGGAAATGCCGTTGACAGCAGTATTATTTAATGTCAGGTCGGAGTAATAAGGAAAACTTACGCCTGTTTCAAGTGAACGTAATGAAAGCAGCAGTTTTTCTGTATTGTTTATTGCTTTTAATCCGGATAATTTTTTCCTGAGATTATTGGGATTATCAAGTTCTCTGATGTCAAAAGATTTTGCTGTTGCAGAGGAATCGGTATTTCCTATTTTGCTTTTTAATTCCTCAAGTTTTTCTTTTTTTCTTAAAAGACTCTGGTATCCGTCCTTCTTATTTCTTATCTCTTCAAGGCTTTCCAGTTTTTTATTTAGGCTGTCTATTTTTTCAGGGTTACTCAAATTGACGGTATCTTTCAACTGGGTTTCAATATTTTCGAGTTCTTCCATTTTAATCATGTCTTGAGCAACATTGGGATTGCTGAGTATATTGTTAATCCTGTTTATCTCATTATCAACAGAGGCGCGTTTCAGATTATTAAGGTTGTTCATCTCTTCCTGTTTTCTGATTATATCAGCAGCTCTTTCTCTCAGGTTATTCCTGAACTGGTTTGCATCAAAGTAAATGTTGAACATGTCAATGTTCTGCCTTGAAGAGCTTTGCTCCGTTGAAAGCAACAATTTACCACTGACAGGAATATTATAAATACTCAGGGAAGGATTAAAAGTACAGTATGCATAATTTCCCAAATTATCCTCTTCCGCACCATGCCTTACTGCATAATTGCCTGTGATATCACTGTATCCTGAAAATTTTAAATATGATTGTTTTTTGTCTGTTACACTGTCCTCTATGATATGTTCTGCATCGTTTGTATTTATTGATATGAATTGTGTGCAGTTCCTTCCTGTTTCAATATTGTCTGATGATGATCTTGCGCTTATGCATATATAGTAAAATCCGGCAGGGAAACTGTTGTTTTCTTTAACATACGATTTGAAGGTGTTGTCAGAATAACTGTAATCAATTCTTTTGAATGATGAAGAATTTATTTTTGTAATGCCTGGCTTCAGGTCAATAGCAGGGCTCTTTGCTTTCATAAGGATTTCGGATTCTTTATCGCTTATCTCATATTCAAAATAAACTGAAATTTCCTCTGAACTTGTATTGTTTACAGTAATATCCCATATATTACCCGGAGTGTAATTGTTGTTAGTTTCCTGATTAATAAATATCTGTGAAAATGAATGTGAATTAAAGAATATTAAACATAATATAAATATTGTAAGTCTGATGCTTATACGCTCCACTGTATGGTTTGGGTAAATATTATTTTGAAGTGTATTCTTTAAAAATTCGTTCATCGTTGCATGATTATGAACAAAAATTGCTTGATATGTAATAATAATCCCGAAGGGATTTAATGTGAGTAACTACGTATGAAATACGTAGCAGATAAATAACTTTACAATACAACTCCGAAGGAGTTGAGCTTTTAAAACAGATATTTCTCATCATATTCAATATTATGTTCTCTAAGCAATTCTATGTATTCTTCTTTAAAA